>DATGLU010000577.1:0-6560 GCA_035294045.1 Roseiarcus sp.
TCGATCACTTCCTGCAGCTTGTGGCTGATGAAGATGAAGGCGAAACCGGACTGAGACCTGACGCGGATGAAGTCGCGGAGTTGCCGCGAACGCTCCAGATCGAGCGATGATGTCGGCTCGTCAAGAACGATGAGGCGGACATTCGCCGTCGCCGTCGCGCGCGCGATCTCGACCATTTGCCGCTCGCCGATCGACAGCCGATCGACGATCGAATCCACGTCGATTCCATTGCCGGGGAACACCGCGTCCAGCGCGTCCCGCGCCGCGCGCCGGTAAACCCTTCGCCAACCGGGACGCGTTCTGGCGCGCTCCGGCGCTTCGATGAAGAAGTTCTCGGCGACCGAGAGGTTCGCGCAAAGAGAGAGCTCTTGATGCACCATGCGGACGCCGCGCCGCTGCGCGGCGGCCGTATCATAGGCGGCAAAAGGCTCGTCAACGCCGTCAAACGCGATCCGGCCCTGCGTCGGCGCGGTCATGCCGCAGAGGATGCGCATCAGCGTCGACTTTCCGGCGCCGTTGCCGCCGACCAGGCCGATCACGTCGGAGCGATTGACGGCAAAGTCGATATTGGCGTTGGCCAAGGTAGGGCCGAACGCCTTGGTTATCGCCTTGAGCTCGACCAGGCTTGGCTGCCGCGCCAGATCGTTTGCTTCGTCGACGGCGCGAGAAACGACGAGGCGATCGGACAAATGACTCTCCCAAATGCCCGCCGGGCGCCGCAACGGGTCGGCGCCCGGACGACTCGAGTCGCTTCAGCCGCGCTACTTCGCCAGAAGGTGCTGCTTCACCCAATCGAGCGAGTAGGTCGGGCTGATGATCTGGCCGGCCGGCAGCTTGGCGTATTCGGCGAGGTTGCTGGCGTCGACGGTCGCGACCGGCATGATCATCATTTTCGGCGCTTTCGCGCCTTCCAGCAAGGAGACGCCGAGCCAAAGGGCCGCGCCGCCGATCCCCGGCGTCGTATTCATCGAGATCGTCTGATAGCCGTTCTTCTTGTTTTCCTCGGCCCACCACTTGATGAAATCCGTGCCGCCGCCGCCTTCGATGATCGGCATGTGGTTCGTGTATTCGCCGTCATATTGGGTAAAGGCCTGGGCGATGCCGACATCGTCGCTGCCGCCCTGCGCGAAAACCGCGTCGACATGCGGCAGGCTGGGCAGGACGTTGGCGATCGCCGCCTGCGCAACTGACGCGGTGGCCTGGCCGTAGACGGTCGCGACGACCTTAATGTCAGGATATTTCTTCAGAACAGAGACCTGGGCGTTGTACATGTCGTTATCCGGCGCCGATCCCTTCACGCCGCGGACCTGGATCACGTTCCCCTTGCCGTGCAGCATTTTGATCACCGCCTCGGCCTGCTCCGCCTTGTACCCTTTGAAATCGAAGTTGAGCTGATAATTACAAGGCGCATTGGCGATCGAGTCGAAGGAGATCACGATGATTCCGGCCTTGCACGCCTTCTCGATGACCCCGTTCACCGCCGTCTCCGAGGCGGCGTCGACGAGCAGAACGTCGATCTTCTTGAGGATCAGTTCGCCGATCTGGCTGTTTTGCTGCGCCACCGAACCGTCGCCGTTCATCACGATGTAGTCGGCGATCTTGCCCTCGCTTTTGGCCTGCTTGGCGGCGGCCTCGAACGCTTCGACCATCTGATGGCGCCATGTATTGCCGTAATAGGCGTTCGACAGCGCGACGACCGGCGCTTTGGGGCTGGCTTGAGCGGTTGCTGCGAAGCCGAACAAAGCCGCGACGGCGAATAAGGCGACGGATGGTTTCATCAGGCTCCTCCCATATGAGCGCATTCTGGCGACGGTTCGCTTGAACGGCACAGCTATACATAGTATACCAGCACCAAACTTGGCAAGCGTCCGATTGAAATCGCTTCCGATGTGCGAGACGGTGCGGAGCGTTCGGCCAGCGAGGGCGCTCCGTCGCCCGGCCCACACAAGGAGCTCGCCTCTGAGCAACCAAGATCCGATCGCCCGGCCGAAGCTCGCCGACCTCGTGCAAAATCGCCTGCTGGCGATTATCCAGGCGGAAAATCTCCGTCCCGGCGATCCATTGCCTTCCGAGCGCGAGCTGATGAAGACCTACGCGGTCGGGCGCCCGTCGATCCGCGAGGCCATGCAGAACCTCAAGCGCATGGGCCTCATCGAGATCAATCACGGCGAACGGCCCCGCGTCGCGGCCCCTTCATTCGAGCGCATGGTCGGCGGCATGAGCGAGACGATGCGCCACCTGCTGATGAACTCGCCGACGACGCTCGATCACCTCAAAGAGGCCCGCGCCACGTTCGAGAAGACCATGGCGGAAATCGCGGCGCGCAAGCGCCAGCCTGCCGATATCGCGGATCTGCGAACAATTCTCGCTGAGCAAGAGCGGGCGCGCTTCGAGTCCAGCGCGTTCCTCCAAGCCGACGGCCGCTTTCACCACCGGATAGCGCTGATCACCGGCAATCCGATCTTCGCCAATCTCAGCCAGGCGCTGTTCGCCTGGCTGGCGCAATTCCATGTCGACCTGGTGCGCAAGCCTGGGCTCGAGCAATTGACGCTCTCCGAGCACCGCCAGATTCTCGAGGCGATCGAGCGGGGCGACGCAGCTGAAGCGGGAAGACTCACGGCCGATCATCTCAACCGGGCCAACAAGCTTTATCACCAGGATCATTTCCGGCCTTAGAAGAGCTCATTCCGGTTGCCTGCTGCGAAAAGCTGGTATACTCAGTATCGCGAGCTTTCCGCCGACGCCTGATGAACGCATTGGATCGCTCGTCCCGCTTACGGCCGCGCGTCATCTTGTGCGCCTCCTCTTCAGCGCGGGACCGCGGTCGCGGCGTCCGGCCAGGGAGAGGCAAGATGAGCGTCGAGCGGATCGAAGCCGATTACTTCATCGAAACCGCCTACGATCCGCATCAGGCCGTCGAGGCGATGGCGGGCGAGCAATCCTCCGGAACGTTCGTACCTGTTCCTGGCGAGACTCCCGAACTCAAGGCGCGCGCGGCGGCGCGGGTCGAAAAGCTGGAGATTCTCGGCGCGGCGGCGGCGCCGAGCCTGCCGGGCGCGGGCGCGCCGTCCCCGCACGGCGAGCGGCTGACCGCGCACGCGACTCTCTCCTGGCCGCTCGACAATATCGGCCCGTCGCTCCCCAACCTGATGGCGACGATCGCCGGGAATCTTTTCGAGCTGAAGCAGTTTTCAGGCCTGCGCATCCTTGATCTGCGATTGCCGGACGCTTTCGCAGCCGCCTATCCCGGGCCGAAATTCTCCATCGAGGGTACGCGCAAGCTCGCCGGCGTCGAGAAACGGCCGTTGATCGGGACGATCGTCAAACCCTCGATCGGGCTCACGCCGCAGCAAACGGCCGAATTGGTCGAGACGCTCTGCGAAGCCGATATCGATTTCATCAAGGACGACGAATTGCAGTCCGACGGGCCGGGCTGTCCGTTTGAACAGCGCGCGACGGCGGTGATGCGGGTGATCGAGCGATGCGCCCAGCGCCGCGGGCGCAAGGTGATGTACGCTTTCAACCTGACCGGCGAGATCGACGAGATGCGACGAAGGCACGATCTCGTCGAAAGCCTTGGCGGAACTTGCGTGATGGCGAGCCTCAATTCCGTCGGCCTCGCCGGCATGATCGCGCTCGGCCGTCATTCCAGGCTGCCGATCCACGCTCATCGCAACGGCTGGGGCTACCTGTCTCGGCATCCCGCCCTCGGCTGGTCCTATGTCGCCTGGCAGAAATTCTGGCGCCTCGCCGGCGCCGATCACATGCATGTCAACGGCCTCGCCAATAAGTTCAGCGAGTCCGACGACAGCGTCATACGCTCCGCCCGCGCCTGTCTGACCCCGCTCTTCGCCGACAAGCCGTGCCTCGCCATGCCGGTCTTCTCCTCGGGGCAATCGGCCAAGCAGGCGGCCGGCACGCTGGCGGCGCTCGGCTCGACCGATCTGATCTTCGCCGCCGGCGGCGGCATCATGGCCCATCCCGGCGGTCCCGCCGAAGGCGTACGCGCCCTTAAAGAGGCCTGGGAGGCCGCAATGGCGGGGATTTCCGCCGAGCGCTACGCCGCCGCCCATCCCGCGCTCGCGGTGGCGCTGACGATGCGCTCGGCATGAGCGAGACGTCCGAACTGCCCGCCGGCCTGCTGCTCGCCTTTTACGGCGACGACTTCACCGGCTCTTCGGCGGTCATGGAGGTGATGACGTTCGCGGGCTTGCCGGCATTGATGTTCGTCGCGCCGCCGACCGCCGCGCAGATCGAGCGGTTCTCCAATTATCGGGCGATCGGAATCGCCAGCGTCGCGCGCGCGCAGCCGCCAAGCTGGATGGACGCGCATCTCCCCTCGGCTTTTTCCGCGCTTGCCGCGCTCGGCGCGCCGGTGACGCATTACAAAATCTGCTCGACGCTCGATTCTTCGCCGACAATCGGATCGATCGGGCGCGCCATCGACATCGCCGCGCCGATCCTCGGCGCGCGCGCCGGCGCGGCGCAATGGACGCCGCTCGTCGTCGCCGCGCCGGCGATTCGGCGTTATCAAGCGTTCGGCAATCTCTTCGCCGGCTATGGCGACGCCGTCTATCGGTTGGATCGCCATCCCGTGATGCAAGCGCATCCGGTCACGCCGATGCGCGAGGCCGATGTGCGGCTGCATATCGGCGAGCAGACGGCGCGGCCGATCGGCCTCATCGATTATCTCTCGATGAAGGACGGCTCGGGGCGCGAGCGATTCCAAGACGAGTTGCGCGCCGGCAGATCGATCGTGTCGCTCGACATCGTCGACGACGAGACGCTGCGCTGGGTCGGCGCCTTGATCTGGCGTAATCGCGGCAAGAGTCTTTTCGCGGTCGGTTCGCAAGGGATCGAATATGCGCTGATCGCTCATTGGCGCGCTTGCGGCGCGCTGCCGGCAGTCGCTCCGAGCTCCTCGGCGCGCCGCTTGCCGCAAATCATCGCCGCTTCCGGCTCGATCTCGCCCAATACCGCCGCGCAGATCGAATGGGCCGAGGCCAACGGTTTCGAGGTCGTGCCGCTCGACCCCCGCGCGGCGGCCGACGAAGGCGAGTGGAAAAAGGCGGTCGCCGCCGCCGTCGACGCCGCGCGCGCAATTTGGTCGCGCGGCCTCTCCCCGCTGATCGCGACCGCCCGCGGCCCGCAAGACGCCGCCATCGCGGCGATGCGCGCGAAGCTCTTGTCGGAAGGCCTCGATTCCGTGACGGTCAATGCTCGCGTCGGCGCGGGCCTCGGCGAGATCGTCGGCGAGATCGCCCGCCAAACCAAAGCGCCGCGCGGCGCGATCTCGGGCGGCGATACGTCCGGCTTCGCGATGCGCGCTTTGGGCGGCTACGCCCTTGAGGCCATCGCGCCGCTTGCGCCCGGCTCGCCGCTATGCCGGGTCTTCTCGGCCGACGCCGAAATCGATGGGTTCGAGATCGCGCTCAAGGGCGGCCAAATGGGCGCCCCGGATTTCTTTGGATCGGTTCGCGCGGGCCGCGCGATCAGCTAGTGGAGACGGAACGTGACGAAGATCGCATTGCTTGGAGCCGGCGGAAAAATGGGCGTGCGCCTCGCGACCAATCTGAAAGGCTCGCGCTTCGACGTGGATCATGTCGAAGTGTCGGAGGCGGCGCGGGCGCGGCTGAAAGAGGCGGTCGGGGTCGAATGCATGGAGCAAGGCCAGGCGCTCTCCTCGGCGGACGCCGTCGTCATGGCCGTGCCGGATCGGCTGATCGGAAAAATTCTGAAAACCTTCGTGGCCGACCTGCGGCCCGGCGCGAAGGTCATCATGCTCGACGCCGCCGCGCCGCATGCCGGCGAACTGCCGGAGCGGGACGATATCACCTATTTCGTCACCCATCCTTGCCATCCGCCCATCTTCAACGACGAAACCGAGCCGCAGGCCAAGACCGATTATTTCGGCGGCGTTCACGCCAAGCAGCACATTGTCTGCGCGCTGATGCAAGGTCCCGAGGCGCATTACGCCGAATGCGAGGAAATCGCGCGCGAAATCTACAAGCCGGTGATGAGGTCGCACCGCTGTACGGTTGAGCAACTCGCCATTCTCGAACCGGCGCTGTCCGAAACGGTCGGCGCGACCTTTGCGCTCGCTCTGCGCGAAGCGACGGACGAAGCGGTGCGGCGGGGCGTCCCCAAGCAAGCCGCGATCGATTTCATCATCGGCCATCTCAATATCGAGCTCGCCATCGCCTTCGGCGTCTTTCCCGAAGGACGGTTTTCCGATGGAGCGCTGCAAGCGATCGCCGAGGCGAAGCCGGTCATCTTCAAGGAAGGCTGGCTCGATCGGGTATTTTCTCCCGAATCCGTGCTCGAATCGGTACAGAAGATTTGCAATCCGCCTCCGTCTGGGCATTGAGGCGGAGAGCGAAGCGCGGCGGAAAGAAAGAGTCCACACGGCGCCGGGCGCCATTCGGCGTCCTTCCGGTCAAAACAGAGTGGAATGGTTCAGGCGGAGGGATGACCTCACGCGGCGCTTAAGCTCGCCTCTCGAGTCGCCGAGGGCAAGGAGGGGCGGAGGTCACCATCGCCCTCGCCCGCCCCAGCCATAG
>DATGLU010000578.1:0-2930 GCA_035294045.1 Roseiarcus sp.
GAAGGGCGCGGCCTTGCCGAGGGAAAGCCGTCGTCCCGAGGCGAAGCTCGACCAGACCGCCAAGGCCGGAACGGCCAGGCCCATGCGCCAGGCGGCGCCGGCGACCGGGCCGACATCGAGAAAGCGGGCGATAATTCCGGACCAGGCGATGATCGCCGTGCCGACGAGAAGCGCGGCCCAACCGATGCGGTCGACGCCGCGCGTCGGCGCGCCGACCGATTCGAGAGACGCGTCAGCCATCGCGGCGCGCCGGCCGCGCGATTCTCAGGCGTGAGGAACGATCAGGGCTTGCGCCGGCCGGTGCAGGGATCGAGCACGATGCGCCCGTTGATCGAGCCCGTCGCCATGTAATCGATCGCGCCGGGCTCGCTCGGCTTGTCGCGCGTGGCGACATATTGGTCGGGCTGCAGAAAGGCGATGGTCGGCAATCGCCCGGCGCTCGCCAATTGCTCGACGCTGGTTCCGCATAGAAAGGCGAGGAGCCCAAAAACAGCCGCCGCCACGGCGAATTTCTCGACCGTCGACCCGCGCTGATCCATCGCAAAACGCCAGGCCATTTTCGCCCCGCGGCCCCGTATCCAATCGCCGGGCACAATAGGACGAGCATGGTTAATGAAACCTTGACGGTACGACTAAATATCGACGAGTTCGATGGCGCGCGGCGCCCGCTCCTGGATAAAGGCGAAGCGCGCCTCCGGCTTCGAACCCATCAGCCGCTCGACCGTGTCGTCCGTCGCCTTGCGCTCGGCGTCGGCGATCGAAACACGCAGCAAGGTGCGCCGCGCCGGATCCATCGTCGTCTCGCGCAAATCTTTCGTCGGCATTTCGCCGAGCCCCTTGAACCGGCTGATGTCGATCGCCCCGCGTCCGGAAAAGCCCGTCTTCAGCAACTCCTCCTTATGGGCGTCATCGCGCGCATAGAGCGATTTCGCGCCTTGCGTCAGCCGGTAGAGCGGCGGGACGGCGAGGTAGAGATGCCCTTCCTCGATCAGCTTCGGCGTCTGGCGGTAGAAGAAGGTGATCAGCAGCGAGGCGATATGAGCGCCGTCGACATCCGCGTCGGTCATGATGATGATCTTGTCGTAGCGCAGATCGGCGGCGCGATAATGCGAGCCTGAGCCGCAGCCGAGCGCCTGGAGCAGATCGGCGAGCTGCTGATTCTGGGCGAGCTTGTCGCGCGTCGCCGAGGCGACGTTGAGGATTTTGCCGCGCAAGGGGAGCACGGCCTGCGAGGCGCGATCACGCGCCTGTTTCGCCGAGCCGCCGGCTGAATCGCCCTCGACGATAAAGAGTTCAGAGCCTTGCGCCGACGTGTTCGTGCAATCTGCAAGCTTGCCGGGCAGGCGCAGCTTGCGCACGGCGGTCTTGCGCGCGACGTCCTTCTCGGCCTTTCGCCGCAAGCGTTCTTCGGCGCGCTCGATCGACCAGTCGAGCAGCTTGTTGGCCTGGGACGGCGCGGCGGCGAGCCAGTGGTCGAACGCGTCGCGGATGGTCGATTCGACGATTCTTGCGGCTTCCGCGGTTTGCAAGCGGCCCTTGTTCTGGCCCTGAAATTCCGGCTCGCGAATGAAAACCGAGATCAGGGCGGCGCAGGTCGCCATGACATCGTCGCTGGTCAGAGCCGAGGCGCGCTTGCTCTGGCCGGCGCGCTCGGCGTGATCCTTCAGCGCCCGCAACAACGCCGCTCTCAAGCCCGCTTCGTGCGTGCCGCCGTCCGGCGTCGGAATCGTGTTGCAATAGGAATGGACGAAGCCGTCCTCGCCGGCGAGCCAGACGATCGCCCATTCGAGCGAGCCATGCCCGCCCGGCTTCTCGACCTTGCCGGAGAAGACCTGATCGACGACGAGGTCCTGGCCCTCGATATCGGCGGCGAGATAGTCCTTAAGGCCCCCGGGGAAATGAAACTCCGCCTCGGCCGGGACCTTGCTGTCGGACCCGAGCAGGCTCGGCGCGCAGCGCCAGCGAATCTCGACGCCGCCGAACAGATAGGCTTTCGAGCGCGCCATCTTGAAGATGCGGGCCGGATCGAAATGCGCGCCTTTGCCGAAAATTTGCTCGTCGGGCTTGAAGCGCACCTTGGTGCCGCGCCGGTTCGGCGCCTTGCCGACCGTCTCGATCTTGGTGACGGCGTGGCCTCGCTCGAAAGCCTGGCGATAGAGCGTCTGATTGCGGGCGACTTCGACTTCGACCCGTTCTGACAGCGCATTCACGACAGAAACGCCGACGCCATGCAAACCGCCTGAGGTTTGATAGGCGCCGGAATCGAATTTGCCGCCCGCATGCAGCATCGTCATGATCACTTCGAGGGCGGATTTCTTCGGGAATTTCGGATGCGGGTCGATCGGCATGCCGCGGCCATTGTCGGTGACCGCGATCCAGCCGCCATCCTCCATCGCGACTTCGATGAAGGTCGCGTGGCCGGCCACCGCCTCGTCCATCGCATTGTCGATGACTTCGGCGAAGAGGTGATGCAGCGCCGCGGCGTCGGTGCCGCCGATATACATGCCCGGCCGCCGCCGGACCGGCTCCAGGCCTTCCAAGACTTCGATCGAGGCGGCGGTATAGCCGGCCTCGCCCGGCGTGCGCGGATCGGCGGTTTTGCCCTTCGGCGGAAGCGACGCGCGCGACGCTTTCGCGCCGCCGGCGGCGCGGCGCGGGCCGGCAGGGCCGAAAAGATCATTATCCATTGAAATCTTTAAGCATCTTCTCTTGAGAGGGGGCGCGAATCGAGCCCAAGACCCTAACACGGATCACGCGGCGAGATGAGCGGCGGTTTAAGGCGACGCCGCCGTCCCTTCCACGTTCTTCGTGGCGAAAAAGCGGAAATCGCTCAGGGATTCGCCGATCCGCGCAAGCATTGCGAAAGAAATGGCGCCTAGCTTCGCCGGCATAGCCATCCACGCATTTCATTTTGGAATTTCCATATGGCG
>DATGLU010000579.1:0-2490 GCA_035294045.1 Roseiarcus sp.
CCGGCGCGATCGTCATCGGCGTGCCGGCCGGCACGATGGTCGCGGCCGCCGCCGATTGGCGCGCGACGTTCCTCTGCGTCGCCGGCCTTGCCGCCCTCGCCGCGATCGGCGTGCTGGCGCTGTTGCCGCGGCTTGCCGGCATCGCCGCGATCGGCTTGCGCGAGCGCCTCGCCGTCGGCCGCCGGCCCGATGTGCTTGCCCTGCTCGCTCTGACGGCGCTGGCGCTATGCGGCGCCTTCGCGATCAACACCTATGTCGGCGTCCTGATCGAGAAGGCGCTCGGCATCGGCGCCAAAGGCCTTGCCGGCGTGCTGATGGCGCTCGGCCTGGTCAGCTTCCTCGGCAATCTGCTCGGCGGCTATGGCGCCGATCGCTGGAATCGCGAACGGTTCCTAGCGGCGATCCTCGCCGTGCTCGTCGCGTCTTTCGCGCTGCTCTCCTTCGGCGCGGAGAAGGGCGGCCTTGGCGGCGACGCTGCAATCCTCGTCGGCCTGGCCTTTTGGGGCCTGTTCGGCTGGGCCTTTCCCTCGACCCAGCAGGCGCGGATCGTGACGCTCGATCCGGCGCTCGCGCCGATCACGCTCTCGCTGAACACGTCGGCGATCTATTTCGGCGCGGCTGGCGGCTCGCTGCTTGGCGGCTTCGCCATCCGCCAATGGTCGATCGCCGCGATCGGCTGGGCCGGGGCGCTGTGCGAAGCGGCGGCGCTGGTTTTGCTGGTCCTGACGAGCGTGCAGATCGGATCGACGCGGCGCGCCAAAGCGGAACCGTCGGCATGTCCCAGCGAAAGACCGGCCAAGACGGCAGCCGCGTAGCGCGGCGGTATCGTGAATTCAAAGTACGGCGCGTATCTCCTCCCCCGTCGAAGACGGGGGAGGGGGACCATGCGAAGCATGGTGGAGGGGGACCATGCGAAGCATGGTGGAGGAGCCGCAGCGCTTCAGGATAATCCCCAACCACCGTTGCCCCCTCCACTGCGCTGACGCGCGGTCCCCCTCCCCCGTTCCGCAAGCGGAACGGGGGAGGATAAATCCTTACTCCACGTCCTCCACCTCGACCGTACGCCCGGACAGGCGCTGCGCGAGCGACGCCTCCATGAAGGCGTCGAGATCGCCGTCGAGCACATCGCCCGGCGTGCCGGAGACGTGGCCGGTGCGCAAATCCTTCACCATCTGGTACGGCTGCAGGACGTAGGACCGGATCTGGTGGCCCCAGCCGATCTCGGTCTTCGACGCCGCGTCGGCATTGGCCTTGGCTTCGCGCTTCTCCAGTTCCAACTCGTAGAGGCGCGCGCGCAGCATGTTCCAGGCGGTGGCGCGGTTCTTGTGCTGCGAGCGCTCCGATTGGCAGGCGACGACGATGCCGGTCGGAATATGGGTGATGCGCACCGCCGATTCCGTCTTGTTGACATGCTGGCCGCCGGCGCCCGAGGCGCGGTACGTGTCGATGCGGCAATCGCTCTCGTTAACCTCGACATTGATGCGGTCGTCGACCACCGGATAGACCCAGACCGAGGCGAAGCTGGTGTGCCGGCGCGCATTGGAATCGAAAGGCGAGATCCGCACCAGCCGGTGCACGCCGGATTCGGTCTTCAGCCAGCCATGAGCGTTGTGGCCCTTGACCACGATCGTCGCCGATTTGATCCCCGCCTCTTCGCCGTCCGTCTCTTCGATCAATTCGACCGAGAATTTCCGCCGCTCGGCCCAGCGCATATACATGCGCAGCAGCATCCGCGCCCAATCGCAGCTTTCAGTGCCGCCTGCGCCGGAATGGACTTCGACATAGGTGTCGTTGCCGTCCGCTTCGCCAGAGAGCAGGGCTTCGATCTGGCGGCGCTCGCCCTCGGCTTGCAGCGCCTTGAGCAGGTTGACCCCTTCCTGCTCGGCCGCCGCGTCGCCCTCGCTTTCGCCGAGCTCGACCAGCGTGACCGCGTCGTCGAGGTCGCGCTCCAGCTTGGCGAGCGATTGCAGGCGGTCTTCGAGAACGGTTCGCTCGCGCATCAGCTTTTGCGCGGCTTCGGGATCGTTCCAGAGCGCCGGATCTTCGGATTTGGCGTTCAGTTCCGCAAGGCGGCGCGTCGCTGCATCGACGTCAAAGATGCCTCCTCAGCAGCCCGACAGACTGCTTGATGTTGTCGACCAGCGCTTCGGCTTCGGCGCGCATTGATGGTTCCTTCGTTCCAATTCGGCAATCGGCAGTCGGCAATCGGCAGTCGATGCGCGCCCGACTGCCGACTGCCTAATGCCGATTGCCGCTTTAATAAAGCCCGCCCGTCCCCGAGCCGATCGCCTTCTCCACATCGGGCGAGACGGTCAGGACCCTGGCGTTGGCCTGGTCTTCGCCGCCGCCCCCGCCGACATAGGCGTCGGGCGGCGCGGTGCCGGGCTTGAAGGCTTCGAGGATCGAGCCCGGCCCGGTCGAGCGCATGCCCGTATGGACGTCGACGGAAACCAGCTTGATGCCCGGCGGCACGCGGAACGGCGTATCCGG
>DATGLU010000580.1:0-2728 GCA_035294045.1 Roseiarcus sp.
ATCTGCGATCCGATGCTGGCGGCGGCCGGCGTCGACGTGAAGAAGATCAAATATGTCGAAGCCGGATGGCCGACTTGGGGCACCGCGCTCAAGGCCGGAAAGGGCGACGCCGCTTTGTGCTGGGAGGGCTTGCGCGCCCAGTGGAAGGGCCAAGGCCTCGATTTCGACTATATCGAAGGGAAGGATTTCTCCAAGCTGCCGGCCAACAGTTTCGTCATCCGCAAAGCCGATTTCGAGGATCAAGCCAAGCGGCAGGTTTACGCGAGGTACCTGCAAGGATGGGCCGCCGGGCTTGAATTCGGCAAGCAGAATCCGCGCGCCGCCACGCAGATCGTGATGACGCAATTCCCTGGCCTTGCTTCACAGATGAACCCCTCGGTCGCCACCGAGTCGATGATGCAGCTCGGCAATGTCTTCGCCGGCCGCATGGACGAGCGCAAGAAGTGGGGCTACCACCTCAAGTCGAGCTGGCAATTGTTCTTCGACATCGGCCGCAAGGTCGGCCAGATCACCCAGGACTTCAAGTTCGAGGATGTCTGCAAGAACGACCTGATCGACGAGGCCAACGCGTTCGATGCGGCCAAGGTGAAGGCCGACGCGGACGGTTTCGCGCTGGCGGCGGATTACAAATCCGTGGACGTGGACGCGATCAAGAAGGCGCTTTAAGCGACGCCGGCGAGGCGGCGCAACGCCGCCTCGCTTCTCGCCGCGCGGTTATTTCGCTCTTTATCGTCGGACTCGCGAAGCCTCGCCCGTAAGCGGGATTGTGCGCCGGCGCACGCGTCGTGAGCGGGAAATGACTTGAACAATCGTGATGGAGAAAAAGAAATGGCCAAGCGCGTTCTCGTCGTCGGTCTCGGCAATATGGGCATGAGCCACGCTCTCGCCTATACGCGCATTCCCGGCTTCGAAGTCGTCGGCGTCTGCGAGCGGCGAATCGCCGACCGAACAATGCCGCCGGCGCTCCAGAAGGCTGAGAAGTTCGCCGATTTCCACGACGCCCTGGCGCGACTTAAGCCCGACGTCGTTTCGATCAATACGCTGCCCGACACCCATGCCGACTTCGCGATCAAGGCGATGGAGAGCGGCGCGCATGTCTTCGTCGAAAAGCCGCTCGCCGACAATGTCGCCAATGCGGAAAAAGTCGTCGCGACCGCCAAGCGCACGAAACGCAAGCTCGTCGTCGGCTACATCCTCCGGCAGCATCCGTCATGGATCAAATTCATCGAGATCGCGCGCCAGCTCGGCACGCCCCTGGTGTTCCGGATGAATCTCAACCAGCAATCGAATGGCGAGACCTGGTCCTGGCATAAGCGCTTGATGAACAGCTTTCCGCCGATCGTCGATTGCGGCGTGCATTATGTCGACGTCATGTGCCAGATGACCAAGGCCAAGCCGATCAAGGTCCACGCGATCGGCGCCAAGCTGACCAACGAAGTCCCGGTTAACAATTACGGCATGCTGCAGGTCGCCTTCGACGACGGTTCGGTCGGCTGGTATGAGGCGGGCTGGGGGCCGATGATGAGCGAGACGGCGTTTTTCGTGAAAGATGTGGTCGGCCCCAAGGGCTCGGTGTCGATCACCATGGCGGAGACTGCCGGGTCGGTGAAATCGGACGACATCAACGCGCATACCAAAACCAATCAGATCCTTTGGCACCACGCGGATATGTCCAAGCCTGACGAGCGCATCGATATGAGCGACGAGCCGGACCACAATGCGCTTTGCGAGCGCGAGCAGCGCTACCTCCTCAAGGCGATCGACGAGAACATCGATCTGACCGATCACATGGAGGATGCGGTCAAGAGCTTGAAAATCGTCGTCGCCGCCGATCGGTCGATCCAGACCGGTCAGGTCGTCGCCCTCTAAGGCCGGCAAGGCGAGAACGAGCGCGAAGAAAGGACGTCGTGATTTTCGATCTTGTCCTCAAGGGCGGCCGCGTCCTCGATCCCTCCCAAGGGTTCGACGCGGTGACCGATATCGGCTTTCTCGACGGGCGCGTCGGCGCGACGGGCGCCGGTCTCGAAGGGCGGACGACGAAGGACGTGACGGGTCGCATCGTCACCCCGGGCCTGATCGACCTGCATACCCACGTCTATTGGGGCGGAACGTCGCTCGGCGTCGATCCGTTGCGCCTGGCGCGCGGCGGCTGCGCGACGCTGGTCGATACCGGCAGCGCCGGGCCGGGAAATTATGCCGGTTTTCTCGACCATGTGATCCGGCCTTCGCCGGTCCGAATCGTCACTTTTCTCAACGTCTCCTTTGCGGGCATCTACGCCTTCTCGAAGCGTGTGATGGTTGGCGAAAGCGGCGATCTGCGCCTCATGGCGCCGATCGACGCCATCGAGGTGGCGCGCGCCAACCGCGATACGATCGTTGGGATCAAAGTTCGGGTCGGCCTTCACGCCTCGCAAAATTCCGGAATCATTCCATTGGACATCGCCAAGCAAGTCGCGATCGAAGCGGGCTTGCCGATGATGGTGCATATCGATCATCCGCCGCCGACGCTTGGGGAGGTACTGGCGCGAATGCGGCCCGGCGACATTCTCACGCATAGTTTTCGGCCCTTCCCCAATAGCGCGTCGACCGCGGACGGCGCAGTGCGCGACGAGGTGCTCGAAGCGCGCAATCGCGGCGTGCTCTTCGATATCGGCCACGGCATGGGCTCGTTCGCCTTCAAAACCGCGCGCGCCATGCTCGATAACGGTTTCCTGCCGGACAGCATTTC
>DATGLU010000581.1:0-2482 GCA_035294045.1 Roseiarcus sp.
GCTTCCGCGACGCGCTCGAAATCGGCTACCAGGCCCGGCCGAAAATCTTCGCCCGCAACATCGTCAAGCCCGAGCAGCTCTATTCCGAAGTGTTGGAGATCGACGAACGCGTCCTCGCCGACGGCGCCGTCGAGAAGGCGCCGGACCTCGACGCCGTCCGCCGCGATCTCGAAGCGGCCAAGGCCAGGGGCTTCGACGCCTTGGCGATCGTCTTCATGCACGCCTATCGCTATCCCGAGCATGAGCGCCAGGTGGCGCGCCTCGCCCGCGCGATGGGCTTCGCGCAAGTCTCGGTCAGCCATGAATGCTCGGCGCTGATCAAGCTGGTCGGCCGCGGCGACACGACCGTGGTCGATGCGTACCTTTCGCCGATCCTCGCGCGCTATGTCGCGCGCGTCGCTCAAGAGCTCGACGCGCAGCGCGTCGGCGCGCGGGTGATGTTCATGATGTCGTCGGGCGGCCTCACCGCGGCCGAGCTCTTCGCCGGCAAGGACGCGATCCTGTCCGGCCCGGCCGGCGGCGTCGTCGCCATGGCCGAGACCGGCCGCAGCGCCGGCTTCGATCGCATCATCGGCTTCGATATGGGCGGCACCTCGACCGACGTCGCCCATTTCGACGGCGAATATGAGCGCGATTTCGAGACCGAAATCGCCGGCGTGCGCATGCGCGCGCCGATGATGAAAATCCACACCGTCGCCGCCGGCGGCGGCTCGATCCTCCATTTCGACGGCGCGCGGCTGCGCGTCGGGCCTGATTCGGCCGGCGCCAATCCCGGCCCGAAATGCTACCGCCGCGGCGGCCCGCTGGCGCTGACCGACGCCAATCTGATGGCCGGCAAGCTGATCCCGGATTTCTTTCCGAAAATCTTCGGCCCCGGACAGGACCAGCCGCTCGACGCGGCGAGCGTGCGCGAGGCTTTCGAACAGCTCGCCCGGGAGATCGGCGACGGCCGCACGCCCGAAGAGACCGCCGACGGGTTCGTCGCCATCGCCGTCGCCAAAATGGCCGAGGCGATCAAGAAAATCTCGGTCGCGCGCGGCTATGACGTGACCCGCTATGCGCTGAATTGCTTCGGCGGCGCCGGCGGCCAGCACGCGTGCGACGTCGCCGACGCGCTGTCGATCAAGACGATTCTCATTCATCCGCTGTCGTCGCTTCTCTCAGCCTATGGAATGGGACTCGCCGACATCCGCGCCCATCGCAGCCAAGGAGTCGAAGCGCCGCTGAATGAAAAAGCGCCGGCTTTGATCGCCAGGCTCGGCAAGGCGCTCGGCGCCGAGGCGATCAAGGAAGTGGCGAGCCAAGGCGTCGCCAAATCGGCGATCAAGCTCAATGTCGGCGCGCAATTGCGCTATGCCGGCTCCGACGCCGCGCTCGGCGTGAAGGCCGGCTCGCTCGCCGCGATGCGCCGCGCCTTCGAAGCGGCGCATCGCGCCCGCTTCGGCTTCATCGACCGCGACAAGGCGCTCACCGTCGAGGCGGTGACGGCGGAGGCGATCGGCGGCGGGGCGCGCTTTTCCGAGCGCGCGAAAGCCACGAGCAAGGCGCGCCTGCCGGCGCCGGAGCGCACAGTCCGCTTCTTTTCGCATGGCGCCTGGCGCGAGGCGAAGGTGTACCTGCGCGAAAAGCTCGCGCTCGGCCACAAGGTGAGCGGCCCGGCGATGATCATCGAGCCGCATCAGACGATCGTCGTCGAAGAAGGCTGGCGCGCCGAGATCACCGCGAAGAATCACGTCATGCTGCGCCGCGTCGCCGCCAAGGCGGAGCGCCGGGCGATCGGGACCAAGGCCGATCCGGTCATGCTTGAAATCTTCAACAACCTGTTCATGTCGATCGCCGAGCAGATGGGCGTGACGCTGCAGAACACCGCCTATTCGGTCAACATCAAGGAGCGGCTCGATTTCTCTTGCGCCGTTTTCGACCGCCACGGCCGGCTCGTCGCCAACGCGCCGCATATGCCGGTCCATCTCGGCTCGATGGACCGCTCGGTCGAGACGATCATTCGCCTCAATCAAGGCCGCATCCGCAGGGGCGACGTCTTCGCGCTGAACGCGCCGTATAATGGCGGCACGCATCTGCCCGACATCACCGTCTGCACGCCGGTCTTCGACGAGACGGGCAAGCGGACCCTGTTCTGGGTCGCCTCGCGCGGCCACCATGCCGATGTCGGCGGCGTATCGCCCGGATCGATGAGCCCGCGCGCGACCAACATTCACGAAGAGGGCGTCTATATCGACAACTTCCTGCTCGTCGAGCGCGGCCGCTTCCGCGAGAAGGCGCTCTACGCGCTGCTCGAGAGCGGCGCGTACCCGGCGCGCAATCCTTTGCAGAACGTCAACGACCTGAAAGCGCAGATCGCCGCCAACGAGAAGGGCGCGCAGGAATTGCGCCGGATGGTCGAGCAATTCTCGCTGCGCACCGTCGAGGCCTATATGAGCCATGTCCAGGACAACGCCGCTGAAAGCGTGCGCCGCGTGATCGA
>DATGLU010000582.1:0-6897 GCA_035294045.1 Roseiarcus sp.
TTCCGGCAACAAGCCGGAATGGATGATCCTGACCGTGGTGCCGGTGATCCCGCCGGATCTGCGCCCGCTCGTCCCGCTCGACGGCGGCCGCTTCGCCACGTCCGACCTCAACGACCTCTATCGCCGCGTCATCAATCGCAACAACCGGTTGAAACGGCTGATGGAGCTGCGCGCGCCGGACATCATCATCCGCAACGAAAAGCGCATGCTGCAGGAAGCGGTCGACGCTTTGTTCGACAATGGCCGCCGCGGCCGCGTCATCACCGGCGCCAACAAGCGTCCGCTGAAATCGCTCGCCGACATGCTGAAGGGCAAGCAGGGGCGCTTCCGCCAGAACCTGCTCGGCAAGCGCGTCGATTATTCGGGCCGCTCGGTCATCGTCGTCGGCCCCGAGCTCAAGCTGCATCAATGCGGCCTGCCGAAGAAGATGGCGCTCGAATTGTTCAAGCCGTTCATCTATTCGCGGCTCGACGCCAAGGGCCTGTCGGCGACGGTCAAGCAGGCCAAGAAGCTGGTCGAAAAAGAGAAGCCGGAAGTCTGGGACATTCTCGACGAGGTGATCCGCGAGCACCCGGTGATGCTCAATCGCGCGCCGACGCTGCACCGGTTAGGGATTCAGGCTTTCGAGCCGGTGCTGATCGAAGGCAAGGCGATTCAGCTCCATCCGCTCGTCTGCTCGGCCTTCAACGCCGATTTCGACGGCGACCAGATGGCGGTGCACGTGCCGTTGTCGCTGGAGGCGCAGCTCGAGGCGCGCGTCCTGATGATGTCGACGAACAACATCCTGCACCCTGCTAACGGCCAGCCGATCATCGTGCCGAGCCAGGACATCGTGCTCGGCCTCTACTACGTCACGCTGATGCGCGACGGCGAGCCGGGGCAGGGCATGGTCTTCTCCGATATGGGCGAGATCGAGCACGCGCTGTTTTCGAAATCCGTGACTCTGCACTCGAAAATCAAGGGCCGCGCCTGGACCTACGATGCGAACGGCCGCCGCGTCTCGAAAGTCTTCGAGACGACTCCCGGCCGGATGATTCTCGGCCAGTTGCTGCCCGATCACGCCAAGATTCCCTTCGACGTCGCCAACAAGCTGATGACGAAGAAGGAAATCTCCAACATGATCGACACCGTCTACCGCAATTGCGGTCAGAAGGAGACGGTCATCTTCTGCGACCGCGTGATGGCGCTCGGCTTCCGCGAGGCGTTCAAGGCGGGCATTTCTTTCGGCAAGGACGATATGGTCGTGCCGGGCTCGAAGCCGCGCATCATCGCCGAGACGGCCGCTCTGGCGAAAGAGTACGAGCAGCAATATAACGACGGCGACATCACCCAGGGCGAGAAGTACAACAAGGTCGTCGACGCCTGGGCGAAATGCTCGGACAAGCTCGCCGAGGAGATGATGGCCGGCATTTCCGCCGTCCGCAAGGACGAGCATGGCCGCGATCTGCCGATCAACTCGATCTATATGATGTCGCATTCCGGCGCGCGCGGCTCGCCCGCGCAGATGCGCCAGCTCGCCGCCATGCGCGGCCTGATGCAGAAGCCGTCCGGCGAGATCATCGAGAGCCCGATCATCTCCAATTTCAAGGAGGGCCTGTCGGTTCTCGAATATTTCAACTCGACGCACGGCGCCCGCAAGGGCCTCGCCGACACCGCGCTGAAGACGGCCAATTCGGGCTATCTGACGCGCCGTCTCGTCGACGTGGCGCAGGACGCGATCATCACCATTCCCGATTGCGGCTCGACCGGCGGCATCCGCATGCGCGCCATCCTCGACGCCGGTCAGGTCGTGGCTTCGCTGGCGGTGCGCATTCTCGGCCGCACGACGGCGGAGGACTTGAAGGATTCCGACGGCAACCTGATCGTCGCCGCCGGCAAGATGATCGAGGAGGAGCATATCGACCGGATCACCGCCGCCGGCATTCAGGAGGTGAAGATCCGCTCGGTGCTCACCTGCGAATCCGAGAACGGCGTCTGCGCGGCCTGCTATGGGCGCGATCTCGCCCGCGGCACGCCGGTCAATATCGGCGAGGCGGTCGGCGTCATCGCGGCGCAGTCGATCGGCGAGCCGGGCACGCAGTTGACGATGCGCACCTTCCATATCGGCGGCGCGGCGCAGATCGTCGTGCAGTCCTTCGTCGAATCGAATTTCGACGGCGAGGTGAGGATTCGCAACCGCGCGGTCGCGCGCAACAGCGAAGGCGACTTGATGGTCATGGCGCGCAACGTCGCGGTCGTCATCGTCGACCGCGACGGCGTCGAGCGCGCCGTGCACCGCGTCCGCTACGGCGCGCGGCTCAAGGTCGACGAGGGCGACAAGATCAAGCGCGGCCAGCGCATCGCCGAATGGGACCCCTATACCAGGCCCATTCTCACCGAAGTGTCCGGCACGATCGGCTTCGAGGATCTAGTCGAGGGCGCTTCGATGTCCGAGCAGACCGACGAATCGACCGGCATCGCCAAGCGCCTGGTCATCGACTGGCGCCTGTCGCCGCGCTCGGCGAATTTGCGACCGGCCATCGTCATCAAGGGCAAGGACGGCAAGCTCGCCAAGCTCTCGACAGGCGGCGAAGCGCGCTATCTGCTGCCGGTCGACGCGATCATCTCCTTCGAGGAGGGCGCGACGGTGAATGCCGGCGACGTGATCGCGCGTATTTCTATCGACAGCGCCAAGACCCGCGACATTACCGGCGGTCTGCCGCGCGTCGCGGAATTGTTCGAGGCGCGCCGGCCGAAGGATCATGCGATCATCGCCGAAATCTCCGGCACGATCCAGTTCGGACGCGACTACAAGAACAAGCAGCGCGTCACCATCCAGCCGAGCGAGGATGGCGTCGAGCCGGTCGAATATCTGATCCCCAAGGGCAAGCACATCCATCTGCAGGACGGCGACGTCGTGGAGAAGGGGGATTACATCGTCGACGGCAACCCGGCGCCGCACGACATCCTGGCGATCAAGGGCGTCGAGGAGCTCGCCGCCTATCTGGTCAACGAAATCCAGGAAGTCTACCGGCTGCAGGGCGTCAGCATCAACGACAAGCATATCGAGGTGATCGTTCGCCAGATGCTGCAGAAGGTCGATATTGTCGACCCGGGCGAGACCGACCTCTTGCCCGGCGAGCAGATCGACCGCAGCGAGCTCGAAGCGGTGAACGAGGCGATGACGGCCGAGGGCAAGAAGCCCGCGACGGGCACGCCGGTCCTCCTCGGCATCACCAAGGCGAGCTTGCAGACGCGCTCCTTCATCTCGGCGGCCTCGTTCCAGGAGACCACCCGCGTCCTCACCGAGGCGGCGGTCAACGGCAAGGTCGATACGCTCGAAGGCTTGAAGGAGAACATCATCGTCGGCCGTCTGATTCCCGCCGGAACCGGCGCCGCGATGACCAAGCTGAGGAGCATCGCGACGCATCGCGACGCGCTGATCCTGGCGGAAAAGGAAAAGGCCTCGACCGCGCCGCAATTGCCGCCGGCGGCGATCACGCCGCCGCCGGACGTGGCGGCTCCGCCGGAGCGCGAGCGGGCCAAGGCCCGGGCGCGCTAAAGGTCTCTCGGCCAGCCGGATATGGAGGAGCCGCCCACGGGCGGCTCCTCTCTTTTTCTGGACGCGGAAGCGGCGCTCGCGGGTCCGCCCCGGCATTGCGGCGCCCGGGCCCGCGACAAAGCTTGAAATTTACCTCCTTTGCGCCTGGAAAGGGGTTGACGCCCCGAAGGGCCGCGAATATGTTCCGCGCGCTTTCGACAGGCGGTAGATCCTCAAATTGTTCGGGGCGTCGCGCCCGGGACCTTTCGGTTCTAAACGCTGTCGGTTTCATCGAAGAGCCAAACATACCGGGGGCTTCTCGCTGCCGGGTCTGGCGCATGATCGCGGCTGAGCCGTGGTCCTCTGCAAGTTTCGCGCCTTAAGCCTTCCGGCCTTGAGGCGCGGTTCGTTTTGCGCGCGGCGACGCCGCGGGCGAAGCGAATCTAAGTTTTGGGAAGTCCGCCGCGAGGCGGGAAGTGAATTCGCTGGTGACGAAAGGCCCTCAATGCCGACGATCAGTCAGTTGATCCGCAAGCCGCGGCAACCGAAGACCTACCGCGAAAAGGCCCGCCATCTCGGCGCGAGCCCGCAGAAGCGCGGCGTTTGCACGCGCGTCTATACGACGACCCCGAAAAAGCCGAACTCGGCTCTGCGCAAGGTCGCCAAGGTCCGCCTGACCAACGGCTTCGAAGTGATCGGCTACATTCCCGGCGAGGGACACAATTTGCAGGAGCATTCGGTCGTCATGATCCGCGGCGGCCGCGTCAAGGACCTGCCGGGCGTGCGCTATCACATCTTGCGCGGCGTGCTCGATACGCAGGGCGTCAAGGATCGCAAGCAGCGCCGTTCGAAATACGGCGCCAAGCGGCCGAAGTAACCGGACGCGATAAGAGGAGCTGCCAATGTCGCGTCGTCACCGCGCCGAAAAGCGAGAAATCATTCCGGACGCCAAATTCGGCGATCTGGTCGTCGCCAAGTTCATGAACACGATCATGTACGAGGGCAAGAAGTCGATCGCCGAGGCGATCGTCTACGGCGCTCTCGACAGCATCGAAGGGAAGGTCAAGAGCGACCCGCTCGCCGTGTTCCGCCAGGCGCTCGACAATGTCGCGCCTTCCGTCGAAGTGCGCTCGCGCCGCGTCGGCGGCGCCACCTACCAGGTTCCGGTCGAAGTGCGCGCCGAGCGCCGCCAGGCGCTCGCCATCCGCTGGATTATCACCGCCGCGCGCGGCCGCAACGACAAGACCATGGTCGACCGCCTGTCGGCCGAATTGCTCGACGCTTCCAACAATCGCGGCGCCGCCGTGAAGAAGCGCGAGGACACCCATCGCATGGCCGAGGCCAACCGCGCCTTCGCCCATTATCGCTGGTGACGCAACCGGCTGATTGAAGAATTAAGGATTGACGACAATGGCGCGCAGCCATCCGATCGAAGACTATCGCAATTTCGGCATCATGGCCCATATCGACGCGGGCAAGACGACGACGACCGAGCGCATTCTCTATTATTCCGGCAAGTCGCATAAAATCGGCGAAGTCCATGACGGCGCCGCGACCATGGACTGGATGGAGCAAGAGCAAGAGCGCGGCATCACGATTACGTCGGCCGCGACGACGACGTTCTGGCAAGGCAAGCGCCTCAACATCATCGACACGCCCGGCCATGTCGACTTTACGATCGAAGTCGAGCGCAGCTTGCGCGTGCTCGACGGCGCGGTATGCGTGCTTGACGGCAACCAAGGCGTCGAGCCGCAGACGGAAACCGTCTGGCGACAAGCCGACAAATACAACGTGCCGCGCATCGTTTTCGTCAACAAGATGGACAAGATCGGCGCCGACTTTTTCCGATGCGTCGAGGAGATCAAGACCAAGGTCGGCGGCCGACCGGTTTGCATTCAACTCCCGATCGGCTCCGAAAGCAGCTTCAAAGGCATTATCGACCTTCTCCGTATGAAAGCCGTGGTCTGGGAGGACGAGGGCCTCGGCGCCAAATACCACGACGAAGAAATTCCCGCCGATCTGAAAACCAAAGCCGAGGAATATCGCCTCGCCTTGATCGAAGCAGCCGTCGAACTCGACGACGATGTCATGGCCGCCTATCTCGACGGCAAAGAGCCGGATGTCGACACGCTGAAGCGCCTCATCCGCAAAGCCGTCCGCCAGATCACTTTCATTCCGATCCTTTGTGGCTCCGCTTTCAAGAACAAGGGCGTGCAGCCGCTGCTCGACGCGGTCGTCGATTATCTACCCTCGCCGCTCGATCGCGAAGCGATCAAGGGCGTCGACATGAATACCGGCGAAGAGGTGGTGCGCCTGCCGAAGGACACCGAGCCTTTCTCGATGCTCGCCTTCAAGATCATGGACGACCCGTTCGTCGGCACGATCACGTTCAGCCGCGTCTATTCCGGCAAGGTCGAGTCGGGCACGACAGCGCTGAACTCGACCAAGGACAAGAAAGAGCGCATCGGCCGCATGCTGCTGATGCACGCCAACAATCGCGAGGACATCAAGGAGGCCTATGCCGGCGACATCGTCGCTTTGGCCGGCCTTAAGGACACCCGCACCGGCGATACGCTCTGCGACCCTTTGAAGCCGGTCATTCTCGAAAAGATGGAGTTCCCCGAGCCGGTCATCGAGATCGCCATCGAGCCGAAATCGAAGGCCGATCAAGAGAAGCTCGGCGTCGCGCTGTCGAAGCTCGCGGCGGAAGACCCGTCCTTCCGCGTCTCGACCGATCCGGAATCCGGCCAGACGATCTTGAAGGGCATGGGCGAGCTCCATCTCGACATCAAGGTCGATATCTTGAAGCGCACCTATAAGGTCGACGCCAATATCGGCCAGCCGCAGGTCGCCTATCGCGAGAAGCTGACCAAGAAGGTCGAGATCAACTATACGCATAAGAAGCAGACCGGCGGCACCGGCCAGTTCGCCAAGGTCGATATCATCTTCGAGCCGGCGGAGGCGGGCGCGGGCTCGTCGTTCGAATCCAAGATCGTCGGCGGCGCCGTGCCGAAGGAATATATTCCCGGCGTCGAAAAGGGCATCAACAGCGTGATGGGCTCCGGCGTTCTCGCCGGCTTCCCGGTTGTCGATGTCAAGGCGACGCTGGTCGACGGCGCCTACCACGATGTCGACTCGTCGGTTCTGGCCTTCGAAATCGCGGCGCGCGCGGCGTTCCGCGAGGCGCTGCAGAAGGGCGGATCGGTTCTGCTCGAACCAATCATGAAGGTCGAGGTGGTGACGCCGGAAGAGCATACCGGTTTCGTGATGGGCGACCTCTTGTCCCGTCGTGGCCATGTGCAGGGCCAGGACATGCGCGCCAACGCCGTGGTGATCAACGCCATGGTGCCGCTCGCCAACATGTTCGGCTATGTCAA
>DATGLU010000583.1:0-2117 GCA_035294045.1 Roseiarcus sp.
TCTTCAATTTTTCTGGCGGCACTCTATCAATAATCGCGTCGTAGTCGAAAAGCGTGAATTGGAATTGCAGCAGCAGGCGCGGCTTGTCGAAAGGCGAGTTGCCCTTGTGGATGCAGAACGTGTCCTCGGCAAAGCCGGTGCCGGCAGGCCCGCCGATGTCGACGATGCGGTCCGCCCGGTAGAAGCTTGTGATCTCGTCGTCCCTATAGCGCCGCAGGACGAGGCGGTCGGAGAACTTGCGATACGGCCGCTCGCGGTTCGAGCCCTTGACCAGGACATGCGAGCCGTCGCCGACCGCGACATCGGTGATGTAGAAGAAGAATTTCAGGATGGCGAAGTCGTCGACATCGGAATGAAAGCGGTGCGCGTGCTTGATCTTGTCTTCTTCGGACGCATTGGTGGCGAAAGTCCACCAGAGATTCGGGTCATGAGAGAAGGGCGCGCTGCCGAAATAGCGCGCCGCCGTGTAGTGCAGGAACGGATCGGCGCGCAGCTTGGCGATCGCCGGGCATTGCGCTTCGGTGTTGAAATATTGCGCGACCAGAATGGGCTTGCCGAGCGCCTTCTCCGCCTCCAGCCGCCGCGGCAGCGGAAAACCCAGGCCGGGATTGCGATCGGCATAGACGGTTTCGGCGGCCGCATAGGCGCGGATCGCCTCGACATCGGCGGCGGGGAGCGTCAGGCCAAAGGCGCAGCCGTCGCGATTGAGATCGGCGATGAAGCGCTCCGGGTCGACCTCGGCGAAGACGCTGTCGCGGAGCCGGGCTTTCAGGTCGTCGACCAGGGCGCGATAAGTCCTGCCCTCGACCAGGCCTTTCGCGCCCTTGACTACGCCGTTGATGCTGCGGAACCGCGCCGCGCCGCGCATCATCGCGTAATTGGGGTTGGCCTTGAACGCGGCGACCATCGAGGCCAGCGTCGTCAATTTTCCACTCCCGTGATCATCGCCAGTCCGGCGCCGCCAAGATGCGACTATCCCAGGACCGAGGCCGACGCAAGCTATTGGCGCTTAGCTATAGATCGCCTCTGGGAAAGAATTCCCTCACGCGATCCACAGCGCGATAAAAGCCGCGGCGACCATTGTCGATCTCGGCTTTCGTCGCCGGCGCGCCCGCGCCGGCGAACAAGGTCGCCCACTCGCCGCGCTCAACCAGATCGAGAACAGCGTCCTCGCCTGCTTCATTCTCCGCGTACTCCGCATTGTCCGGCTCAATCTCGCCAGTCTGCAGCAGGCGAATGAAACGTTGCGGATCGGCGCCGTCGTAGTAGGCGTATCGCGTCGTCGTGATGGCTTCGACGAACGGTACGAATTGCGCTACGCGATAGGCCATATTGTAGCAAAAGCGTAGCGTAAGCCGCTTGATGCGCCGCTCTTCCTCAGCTCGTTTTGCGGGCGTCGACGCGACGAGAAGACGCGTTTGGCTCAAGCGGTCCGAATCGTAGGCGTTGCTTTGGAACCCGGACTGTTGATAGATCGACGGGGCGATCCCGATGACCTGCTTGCCGAGCATGCCGGCCTCCAAAGCCGCGCTGCCGCCGGTCACGACGATCGCGTCCGCAGCCCGGATAAGATCGGCGGTGCTCTCGCGGCCTGCGCTCGGAATGAAGCGCACGCCGGCCTCCTGCGCCCATTTGGTATAGTATTGTTCCGATAAAGCGCCGCTGCGGCCACTCACCGTCTCGGCCCAAACCGGATGACACCGCAAGAGGAGATCGTCCGGCGTCAAGCCAAAATGGGCCATGAAGGCTTCAAAGGCTTTCGTCCGCTCAGGCCAGAGATCGGCGCAATCCGAATGGCCCCAGGATTCGCTGCGGCTGCCCGGCAACAATAGAATGCGCCGGCGGCCGCCAGAATTCGGCCAAGAGGCCGCGGCCGCATTTACGTTGTAAGCACGCCATTCCTTATCGTTTCGCCTTAGAAACCGAGCGGCGACATGTTTGGCGGCGCGCAGCGCTTGCTCCTGAGATAGGGGACGATCGCGCCAAGCGGTCATGATCTTGTCGACCGAACGCAAGCCCAGACAATTCTCGTCGGGATAGAGTTGGACGCCATCGCCGAACCAGGTGCGCTCTTGGGTGATATAGCGGATTCCAGCATCGTGCGCCGCCTCGCAAAT
>DATGLU010000584.1:0-4800 GCA_035294045.1 Roseiarcus sp.
GGCGAACGACTGGTCAGGGAGTTTTCTGAAGCCGCGAGATTGGCGCTGGGCCGATGCCGCGCCGTCGCTTGGCCGGGCAATGCGGCCCCGCTCGGCGAGGCGGAGGCCAAGCGGTTGCGCTGTGTCGGAGACGTCTTGGCGGTCTACGCGGAAAAACTTGAGGACGCAGCGCCGATCCTTCCCGAAAAAATGCGCTCGGTCCCGGTCGTGCTCAAGGCGACGGCAAAAAAGGTCCGCGCAGCGAAGACGAAGGCCGAGGCCGCTTCGGCGATCGCCACGGCGACAGCCGCAGTCCACAAAGCGATTGCGCTGCTCAAGGCCGACGATCCAGTCGTACGGGCGATCGCCACACGAGAGGCCGGACAAATTACCCAGACGCTCGACCTTGCCGGAGACAAGCTCGAAAAGGCGGCCGGTTTGTGAGACGCCCCCATCGCGGCGCAGGACGGCGCAGAAAAGCGCGCGCCGCCCACAAAACCGGGCTAAACCACGGGCCCATGCGCCCGATTCGGACCCGTTTGACCTGGTACGCGTATCTGCTGAGCGGCTTCTTTACCTTTATCATCAGCATTCAGGGCAATATCATCCCCTTCCTCCGCGACGAAATGCGGCTAAGCTACGCCGCCGTCAGCCTGCATCCGAGCGCCTTGGCCGGCGGGATGATGGCGACAGGCCTGTTCACTGAGCGGGCGCTGGCCGCCATCGGCCGGGGCTGGACTTGCCTGCTGGGCGTGGCCGGCTGCACCGTCGGGTTGCTGACGATCTGCATCGCCGGCGACGCCGCGACCAGCGTCGCCGGCTGTGCGCTTGTCGGCCTGACCGGAGGCATGCTGCCGGGCGTGGTCGGCGGTCTCTTGGCCGATCTGCATCCCGGCGCGCGCGACCAGGCGTTCATCGAATGCGGCGCGGTCACCTATGCTTGCGCGATCACCGCGAATCTCGCCACCGGCCTTGCCGCCGCCTTCGCCTTGGGCTGGCGCGCGGCGCTGCTGTTCGGCGTCGCCTGCGGCCTCTTGTTGGCCGCCGTCTTTTTTCGCGACAAGCTGCCGGAAACGCCCCGCCGCGCCCAGTCCATGGGCGAGCGCGTGCCTCCGGCAAGCTGGGCGTTTCTGATCATGCTCGGGCTTGGCGTGGCGCTGGAGATGACCATGCTGCTCTGGAGTCCCGCTTATCTGGAGCAGGTCGCCGGCCTGCCGCGCTCGGCGGCGGTGACCGCCGCCGCGGCGTTTCCAGCGGCGATGCTCTTCGGCCGCTCGGCCGGGGGCGTCCTGGTCCGGGGGGCGGCGCCGGCAATCCTCTATCCGGCGACGCTTTGCCTGATCGCGCCGGGCTTCCTCGCCTTCTGGGGCGGCGGCCCCGCTCCCGTCACGGTGCTCGGCTTGTTTTTGACCGGGCTCGCCGTCGCGCTGCTTTATCCGCTGTCGCTGAGTTTCGCCGTCGGAGCAGCGGGAACGGCTGGCGCCGCGGCGAGCGCCCGAAGCGGGCTGGCCGCTGGCGCAGCGGTGCTCACCGCGCCGATCGCGCTCGGGGCCTTGGCCGATCGCTTTGGACTGTCGCGCGCCTATCTGATCGCGCCGATCCTCGCCGCCGCGATCCTTTTGTGCTTCGCGACGGCGCGGATGATGAAACGACGCAGCGCTTACGGTTCCGGCTCGGAGAAAGCCCGCGCCGAGCCATAGCCGACGATGAGATGAACTCCTCGCCTCTCGGCGGATAGGCGTCGGACGGTCGGCTCCGTACCTAGGAATGCCGGCGCAAGCGGTGGCCGCGGCGCTCATCAAACCTTTCCCGTGGCCTTCAATTTGCCGGCGGGGAGAAACTCTATTAGCTCTTTGCCATGGTTACGGCGACAAGCGTCGCCTCTGCCGAGCGCCGCCGCCAGTCGCCCGAGCCGCGAGAGAGAGATTGAGCAATCATCAAGACCTGATCGGGCTTTCCGCCGTGGCCCTGCTCGAGCGTCTGCGCCGAGGCGAAGTGACGCCGCATGATCTTCTCGATGCGCTTGAGGCGCGCATCGGCGCGGTCGATGCGAAAGTCAATGCGCTGCCGACGCTTTGCTTCGATCGCGCCCACGCGCATGCCGACGCGCTGATGCGACGCCCCCCTGCGGAACGCGGCCGGCTCGCCGGCCTTCCGGTTCCCATCAAGGATTTGACCGCTGTCGCCGGCGTGCGCTGCACGTATGGGTCGCCGATCTTCGCCGATTTCACGCCGAATGCATCCGATGTGCTGGTCGAGCGGCTCGAAACCGAGGGCGGCGTCGTCTACGCCAAATCCAATACGCCCGAATTCGGCGCCGGCGGCAATACGTTCAATGAGGTCTTCGGCGCGACGTTCAATCCGTACGACACAGCCCTGTCGGCGGCGGGCTCTTCCGGCGGCGCGGCGGTTGCGCTGGCGACCGGCACGGCCTGGCTGGCGCATGGCTCCGATCTCGGCGGCAGCTTGCGCAATCCGGCAAGTTTCTGCGGCATTGTCGGAATGCGCCCGACGGCCGGCCGCGTCGCCCAGTCGCGCAGCGTGTGGGCGGACAATACGCTCGGCGTACAGGGTCCGATGGCTCGTACCGTCGAGGACGTCGCGTTGCTGCTCGACGCCATGGCGGGCGACGACCCGCGCGATCTTCTGTCGAAGCCGCGGCCAGCGCAGAGCTTCCTTGCCGCCGCGCGCTCGGGCTGGACGCCGAAGCGGGTGGCCTACTCGCCCGATCTCGGCATTACGCCGGTCGATCCGCGCGTCGTTGAGATCACCCGCCGCGCGGCGCTACGTTTCACAGAGAACGGCGTGATCGTCGAGGAGGCGCATCCAAATCTCGCGGAGGCCCACGCGACATTCCAGGCGCTGCGGGCCAAGGGATTCGCCATCGCGCATGGCGAACTCCTCGCCAAGCATCGCGACCAACTCAAGCCGGAGGTGATCTGGAACACCGAGACGGGCCTGCGGCTGACCATGCCGGAGATTGCGGCGGCCGAGCGTCGGCGCGCCGAGATGGCGGGGCGGGCCGCCAGATTCTTCGAGACTTACGACCTGCTTCTCTGCCCGGCGACGATCGTGCCCCCCTTCCCGGTCGGCGAGCGTTATGTGAAAAGCTGCAACGGCGTCGCGTTCGACACCTATATCGACTGGCTCGCCATCGCCTATGCGATCACGCTGATCGGCTCGCCATCGCTGTCCTTGCCATGCGGCTACACCGCGGAAGGCTTGCCCGTCGGCCTGCAGATCGTTGCGCCGCCCAACGCCGACGGCCGCGTGCTGGCCGGCGCCCGAAAGCTCGAGCAGATCCTCGCGCTCGACACGCTGCGCCCGGTCGAGCCGAAGGCGCCGGCGATTCAGTCGTGACGGCGAGCGCCCGGTTGGGCGCGTGGTCCCGCTGCTTCGCGCGAACTATATCGTCCGACGCGCCAGCGTGAAATCGTGCGTCGCCGTATAATAGGGATTGCCGAGGCGCAGCTTTTTCGCTGACGCGTCATCGTCGTGCCGAACGAACGGTACAATCAAGCTGCTCTTGACCCCGAACACGGCGTCGCTCTCCAGATATTCATCGCCAGCGACGAACATGTGGGTCGTGACGGGTTCAAAGCCTGGAGCGCCGATGATGAAATGGATGTGGGCGGGCCGCATGGGATGACGGCCAAGCGCGGTGAGCATTTTTCCGACCGGCCCGTCCGTCGGGACCGGATAGGAAGCCGGCTTCACCGTACGAAAATAGAAGCGCCCGTCCTCCGCGGTGGTGAACAGGCCGCGAAGATTCATTTCGGGCTGGTTGGGGTCCTGGATATCGTAGAAACCGTCGCTGGAAGTTTGCCAGACGTCGAGCATCGCGCCGGCGATCGGCCGCCCTTCCGGATCGAGCACACGGCCGGAGACATAGACAGGTTCGCCCTTGCCGTCCTTCGAGATCGTGTCACCCATTTTCTTTTTCGGCGCGCCGGCGACGAAGAAGGGGCCGAGCACGGTCGACTCGGTGGCGCCGGAAGGCTTGCGGTTGTTGATCGCGTCCACCAGCATCGAGACGCCCAGCGTATCGGAAAGCAGAATGAATTCCTGGCGTGTATCGTCGCATTTATGACCGGTCTCCGTCAGGAATTTGATCGCCGTCATCCATTCGTCGATGGTCGGCTCGACCTCGCGGATGACCGCGTGCAGATGGGTGACAACAGAGGCCATGATCTGCTTCAGGCGCTGGTCCCGACATTCCGACATCCGCTCCAGCACAGCGGCGGTGGCGGTGTCCTCGTTAAAATCGCGCAAGATCGTTCCTCCAATTCAGCGCTAGGTCGTCGGCGCGAGGATGACAGGCAAATCGGTACGTAGCGCCTCGCCAGAAGTCAGAGGGTCGACCGCGTGAGCCCTCGCCGTAGGCCGATCGGCTATCCGCGACCGCGGATGAAATGGTAGCTCAGTTCGCCCGGATCGGTAAGGTCCGGCACGCGCCAGCCATTGATGTCGTATTCGGCCATGCATTCCTCAGCGAAGCCCTTGAAGCGATCGGCGTTGCCGGAGGCCTGCGCGCCGAAGAGCGCGTAGCGGCGGATCTCTTCCGTCGAGCCGCCGTAATTAATCTCGTAGAGTTCGTGGCGGCCGCCGAATTCCGTCGACACGCAGTCCCAGAGCAGTTTCATCAGCTTGACGCGCTCCTCGGCCTTGTAGCCGTTTGAGCCGCCGACCGCATCGTCGGCTTGCCGGGCAAGCGGATTTGATGAAATTTCATCAAGCTTTCGTTTGCGAGCCGCCGTCTTCCGCGAGAACATGGAGCTGATCGGCAAAGGCGGGAGACGTTCATGTCGAGCACAGCCATAG
>DATGLU010000585.1:0-3478 GCA_035294045.1 Roseiarcus sp.
TGGTCGCGCGGCGCGCTGGCGACATCGTCGGTTACGCGCAGGATGCGGACGTCGACGCCTTCTGCCGTCAACCGCTCGGCGGCGGCGCCGAAATGCAGGACGTCGCCCGCATAATTGCCGAAACCGAGCAGAACGCCGCCGCCGCGCTCCACGGCGCGGATCACATTGACGGCGCTGCGCGCCGAGGGCGAAGCGAAAATATCGCCGGCGACTGCGCCGTCCGCCAAGCCTGGGCCGACATAGCCGGCGAAGGCCGGATAGTGCCCCGACCCGCCGCCGATGACAATCGCGACCTTGCCACGCGGCGTTTGCGTCGCGCGCACCGCTCCGCCTTGAACGCGGCGGACCCAGCGCGGAAAAGCGGAACAGAAGCCATCGAGCGCGGTCGCGGCGAAGTCTTCCGGCTTGTCTTGGATGAAGGCCACGATTCTCTCCTTCGCGACGGTCAGACCGAGCGGCTTCAACGCAAGTCGGGGATGATATATTCCGGTATGGCCCGATGTTTTTCGAACTCGGCGGCAAGCTCGCGCTCGTCCAATTGCGCGAGGATTCCGGTCCGCACCAAGAGCGCGGCGGCGCCAAACCGATGGGCGCCGACGACGTCATGCTCAACGCTGTCGCCGACGCAGAGCAGGCGCGCCGGATCAGCGATCCCGATCTGGGCGGCCGCAGCCTGGTAGATCGGCAGGTACGGTTTGCCGATCCAAATCACCGAACCGCCAAGCTCCTCGTAGAGTTCGGCGATGCGGCCTGCGCCGAAGGCGACGCCCGCCCCCGTCAACATGAGCCTATCGGGATTGGCGCAAAGGCAGGGGACCTTCCGCGCCGCGGCTGGCGCTAGGATTCGCCGGTAATGATCGAGCGAGAAGCGGTCGCCCTGGCTGCCGCTGATCACGACGAGATCGGCCTCTGCGCCATCCGGCGCCGAGCGAAGGCCGAGCGCCTGCGCGAAATCCGGGCCGCCATCCGACGACAGCGCCAGGCATCGCGTCGAGGCGGCGAGCGGCGCTGGCGAGTTTTTGCTTTTGAGGAGCGCCTCGGCGGCGTCTCCCGATGTAACGAACCGGTCGTAAAGATCGAGCCTAAGGCCCAGCTTCGCCATGCGCCGCGCGTTCTCTTGGCCGGAACGGCCGGAATTCGAAAGGATGGCGACTTTGACGCTAAGCGCTCTCAAACCGCGAAGCGCCTCCTCGGCGCCCGGATAGAGTCGGCTCCCGTCGTGCAACACGCCATATTGATCCATGAATACGCCATCGAACTTAGCGGCGATGGAGAGGAAACGCGACGAGGCGGTCATGCCGGCCTCATCGAGCGGAGGACCAATTGCGCGACGCCGACGCAAGCCTCCTGTGATCGCGCCGGCGCGAAAGGCGCGTTCAAGATGCGGCGCCTGATCTCGGTCCAGCCGGCATTGGCGGCGCCGCCGCCAACAGTACGGATCGAGCGAAGCGCGGGCGCGCCGAGTTCGGCGAGCTTGCGATAGGCGAGCGCCTCGACTTCCGCTACGCCTTCGAGGACGCCCTGGAAGAATATCGCGTCATCCGGCGGCCGCGGCTCGAGCCGCGGCGGCAGATAGGGATCGTTAATCGGAAACCGCTCGCCCGGCGCGCTCAACGGATAGTAGCGAAGGCCGGTCGGCCGATCCGGCTTCAGCGCGGCGGAAAGACTGGGAAGCCGGTCGCGGCCGAACAGGCGCTCGATCACGCCGCCGCCTGTATTCGAAGCCCCGCCGGCAAGCCAGGCGCCGCCGATGCGATGACTGTAAACCCCATAGTGCGGGGCCGAGATCGGCTTGTCGCAAAGCAGCTTGATAACCAGAGTCGAGCCCAGCGCCGTCACGGCGTCGCCAATTTCGGCTGCGCCGGTGGCGAGAAAGGAGGCGCAGCCGTCGGTGGTTCCGGCATGGACGATGGCGGCGGGAGGCAGACCCAACGCGACGGCTGCCGGTCCCACCCCACCGAGCGGCTCGCCGGGCTCGACGACGATCGGCAATTTGCCGATATCGGCGCCGGCGCGTTCGATCCAATCCGGCCAGCGGCGCGCGACCGGATCGTACCCTGTTTTGAGAGCGTTGTTGGCGTCGCTGCGATCGAACCGTCCGAGCAGCCAGCCGGCGATCCAATCGGCCTGATGGAGGACGCGGCGGACGCCGGGCCGCTTCTGCAGGACCAAAACCCGCGCCAGCGCCGATGTCCGGCCACGCGCCGCGCTGTCCGCCGGCGCTTGCGTCTCGATCGCGCGCAAGACGTCGCGATCCTCGCAAGGCTCGTCATACATAAGCGGCGCGCCGATCGGCGCGCCTTGGCCATCGACCGCGAGCATCGAGCCCGAAGTCCCGTCCACCGCAAGGCCATGCACGCCGCTGAGGTCGCAGATCGCGCCAAGCTCGGCCAGGCAGGCGGAAACAGCGCGTCGCCACGTCATCGGCGCCCTGGAGTCGCCGAGCGAAGCCATGGCGACCGCGCTCTGGCCGCAAACCGCGCCGTCGGAAGCCAAAGCCGCGGCGCGGACGCCCGACGTGCCGACATCGACGCCGATCGCGCAAGGCCTCATTGGCGGCCGGCGGCCGGCGCCGCATTCAGACTGCGACGATATTTTTCGGCTTCCCAATTGACGAGTTCGGCCTCTTGAACCGAGGCGAGCGGAACGACGGGCGCGCCGTCGGCAATGCGCCCAGTGACCTCGGCAAGGCATCGCGCCATCTCGTCCGTCCCCTTCGGCGCGCCGCGCTGGAGCGCGACGCCGAGGCCGGGCAGGACCAGCATCGGCGCAGGGCGATCGAGCGCCGGCGCTTGCAGGCGTCCGCCGACAATCGTCCCTTCGACAATTCCCGGCCCTAAGAAAACGACATGATCGGGATAGAACGAGCCGAGCCGAGCCCGCGCGAGCCGATAGGGGTCGGTCGCGGTCGCATGCGCGGCCGAGTCATGGGGAAGCCGATAATCGCCGCCTTCGACGAGCGCCGCGAGCCGATCGAGATCGGGCGCGGGCGCGGGCTTCGGGCTCGCAGCGAAAGCCCCGCATATTTGCTCGGTACGGGCCGCAGCCTCGGCGACCGTTTCGGCGGCGACGATGAGACCGTGATTGCCGAGCACGATCACCTTGGTTTTCGCTGTGAGCCGCTCGCGGATCGCTCGGGCGAGGGGCAGACCCGGTTTGACATAGGGGATGAAGATCCATTCGCCGCGCGAAAGGTCGGGGAGGCGTGAAGCGATCGCCGCCTCGGCGTCGGCCCGCACCGCCAGCGCGATCGTATCGACGCAATGAATATGGACGACAACGGTCTGCGGAAGCGCCGCATGGACGCTTGTCTCGATCGAGGGACGAAGGCTAGTCGCGCCTTGCCGATCATCGATGAAAGCTGCCGCATTTTCCGCGCGGGGATCGCCGCTCTCGATCGCTTCGAGCAGCGGCGCCAGGCGGATCGGCGTCATGAGGTCGCGCTGCAGGGCGTCGGCGAGCCAGGCGCCCGACGCTT
>DATGLU010000586.1:0-3133 GCA_035294045.1 Roseiarcus sp.
CTTCCGCCTGCTCGCGCACGATGATCGTCAAGTTCGAAAACGGCTTCTCGATCCGCCCGGCCCGGCCGCGGGCGCGCGGGCTGAAGCGCTTCATCGCCATCGCCCGGCCGACATAGGCCTCGCGAACGACGAGATCGTCGACATCGAGATCGTGATTGTTCTCAGCATTGGCGATCGCCGATTCCAAAGCCTTGCGCACCTCATGCGAGATGCGCTTGTTCGAGAATTCGAGATCGGCGAGCGCGGTCGCGACCTTCTTGCCGCGAATGAGCTGGGCGAGAAGATTGAGCTTCCGCGGCGAGACGCGCAGCATGTGCACGACCGCCTTGGCCTCTTTGTCGCTCAGCGCGCGCGGCTTGGCTTGTTTCGACATGGCCGTTACGCCCTCTTCGCCTTCTTGTCCGCCGAATGGCCGTGGAACGTGCGGGTCGGCGCGAACTCGCCGAATTTGTGGCCGATCATGTCTTCCGACACCGAGACCGGAATGTGCTTGTGGCCGTTATGCACGCCGAAGGTCAGGCCGACGAATTGCGGCAGGATCGTCGAGCGACGGCTCCAGATTTTGATCACGTCGGACCGGCCGGCGCCGCGCGCGGCGTCGGCCTTCCTGAGCAGGTAGCCGTCGATGAACGGACCCTTCCAAATCGAACGCGCCATGGCTTAGCTCTTCTTCTTGCGGGCGTGCCGCGAGGAAACGATGAATTTGTCGGTCGACTTGTTCGACCGGGTCTTCTTGCCCTTGGTCGGCTTGCCCCAGGGCGTGACGGGATGGCGACCGCCCGATGTCCGGCCTTCGCCGCCGCCATGCGGATGGTCGATCGGGTTCATGGTCACGCCGCGATTATGCGGGCGCTGCCCGAGCCAGCGGTTGCGACCGGCCTTGCCCAGCGAGATATTCATATGATCGGGGTTCGACACCGCGCCGACCGTGGCGAAACATTCGCCATGGACGAGGCGCTGTTCGCCCGATTTCAAGCGCAGCGCGACATAGCCCTGATCGCGGCCGACGATCTGCGCATAGGTTCCTGCCGAGCGGGCCAGCGCGCCGCCTTTGCCGATCTTCATCTCGACATTATGGACGATCGTGCCGACCGGGATATTGGCGAGCGGCATCGCGTTGCCCGGCTTCACGTCGACCTGCTTGCCCGCGACCACTTCGTCGCCGACGGCGAGGCGCTGCGGCGCGATGATATAGGCCTGCTCGCCATCGGCATATTTGATCAGGGCGATGAACGAGGTGCGGTTGGGATCGTATTCCAGCCGCTCGACCTTGGCCGGCGCATCGAGCTTGCGGCGCTTGAAGTCGATGATGCGATAGGCCTGCTTGTGGCCGCCGCCGCGAAAACGTACCGTGACGCGGCCGGCATTGTTGCGGCCGCCCTTTTCCGGCTTGCCTTCGGTCAGCGTCTTCAGCGGCTTGCCTTTATAGAGCTCGCTGCGGTCGACGATCACCAATTGGCGAAGGCCCGGCGTGCTCGGCTTGTATGTCTTGAGAGCCATGGTCGTTGAACCTTCAGAGCCCGGTGGTCACGTCGATGCGCTCGCCGTCGGCCAGCGTCACGATCGCCTTCTTGACGTCCTGCTGCACGCCGCGCACGCCGCGGAAGACCTTGGTCTTGCCTTTGCGCAGCAGCGTGTTGACGCCGGTCACCTTGACGTTGAAGAGCTGCTCGACCGCCGCCTTGATCTGCGGCTTGGTCGCGTTGCGCTTGACCTTGAACACGACCTGGTTCGCTTCGGAAGCCATGGTGGCTTTTTCGGTGATCACCGGCGCGACGATAATGTCGTAATGGCGCGGGTCTTTGCTCATTTGAACCGCGCCTCCAGCGCATCGATGGCCGCCTTGGTCAGGACCAGCTTTTCGCGGCGGATGATGTCGTAAACATTGACGCCCTGGACCGGCAGCACGTCGATCTCCGGAATGCTGCGCGCGGCCCTGGCGAAATTATCCTGGACCTTGGCGCCGTCGACGATCAGCGCGCTCTTCAGCGCCGCCTTGTCGAAGGAGGCGCGCAAAGCCTTGGTCTTCGGCTCGGCGACCTCGGCATTCTCCCAGACGATGATCGCGCCGTCGCGCGCCTTGGCCGAGAGCGCGTGCTTCAGCGCCAAGGCCCGCACCTTCTTCGGAAGATCATGCGCATGCGAGCGCACGACCGGCCCCATGGCTCTGCCGCCGCCGCGGAATTGCGGCACGCGAGCCGAGCCGTGACGAGCGCCGCCGGTGCCCTTCTGCTTGTACATTTTCTTGCCCGTGCGGTGAATCTCGGCTCGACCGAGCGTCTTATGCGTGCCGGCCTGGCGCTTGGCGAGCTGCCAGCGGATCATCCGCGCGATCAAATCCTGACGCGGCTCGAGGCCGAAAATCGCCTCGTTGAGCTCGAGGGAGCCGGCGGCGTCGCCGCCGATCGACGTAATGTCGATTTTCATGTGACTCAAGCTCCCTTCGTCTCGGCCGCAGCGGCCGCGCCTTCCTCGGCGCGCAGGCGAAACTTGCCGGGCTGCGGCGCTTCTTTCGGAAGCGGCCGCTTGACGGCGTCGCGCACCGCGATCCAGCCGCCTGAATGGCCCGGCACCGAGCCCTCGACTAGGATGAGGCCGCGCTCCGGGTCCGTCTGAACGACGCGCAGGTTCTGCGTCGTCACTTTTTCGACGCCGAGATGGCCGGCCATCTTCTTGTTCTTCCAGGTCTTGCCCGGGTCCTGACGGCCGCCGGTCGAGCCATGCGAGCGATGCGAAATCGAAACGCCGTGCGTCGCGCGCAAGCCGCCGAAATTCCAGCGCTTCATCGCGCCGGCGAAACCCTTGCCGATCGTGACGCCGGTCACATCGACGTACTGCCCCGGGATAAAGTGGTCGGCGGTGATCTCGGCGCCGACCGGAATGAGGCCGTCCTCGTTCACGCGGAACTCGGCGAGCTTCATCTTCGGCTCGACTTTGGCCACGGCGAAGCGCTGGCGTTCGGCTTTCGAGACGTTCTTGACCTTGGCGCGGCCGATGCCGAGCTGCAGGGCGGTGTAGCCGTTCTTTTCCTGGGTGCGATGAGCCACGACCTGGCAGCCCTCGACTTTGAGGACCGTGACCGGCACATGGTCGCCCGCATCGGTGAAGACGCGGGTCATGCCCACTTTCTGTG
>DATGLU010000587.1:0-12029 GCA_035294045.1 Roseiarcus sp.
GGCCGGCTGTTCCGCGAATTTGCCGTGACGATCTCGGTCGCGGTCGTCGCGTCGGCGGCGATCTCGCTGACCCTGACCCCGGTCATGTGCTCGTTGTTCCTCCGGCAGGAGGGGCTGCACCCCAAAGGCCGCTTCAGCCGCGGCTGCGAACGCGTCTTTCAGGCCGCGCTGCGCATCTACGACCGGGGCCTCATTTTCATCTTCCGGCACCAATTGTCGGCGTTGGCGGTGACGCTCTTGCTGATGGTCGCCACCGGCTATCTTTACGTCCAGATGCCAAAGGGCTTTTTCCCTGAGCAGGATACCGGGTTCATTTTCGGCGAACTCGATGTGCGCCAGGACGCGTCGGTCGCTAAGACCGACAAGATCCGGCGCGAGGTCGTCGACATCGTGACGCATGACCCCGGCGCGCAGGGGGTGTTCTCCTATGCCGGCGCCACGCCCTACAATCCCGCCGAGAACACGGCGCGCATTTTTTGGGGATTGAAGCCTTATGACGAACGCGCACACACGGCCAAGCAGATCATCCAGCGGTTGAGCAAAGAGGTCGCCGGCATTGAGGGCGCCAAATTCTATATGCAGGCGCCGCAGAACATTACGGTTGGCGGCCGACTCTCCCGCACCCAGTACCAATACACGCTGACCGACGCCAATGTCGATGAGCTGAATCATTGGGCGCCAATCATCGAAGCCGGCATGGAAAAGCTGCCTGAATTGCAGCAAGTCGCTTCCGATCAGCAGATTGCCGCGGCGCACTTGGCCATCGACATCGACCGCGACGCCGCCTCTCGTCTCGGTTTGTCCGCCGATCTGATCGACGAAACCCTTTACGACGCTTTCGGCCAGCGGCAGGTCACGACGATCTATACCGCGACCAATCAATACAAAGTCGTCCTCGAAGTGCAGCCGCAATTCCAGCGCGACCCGAACCTGCTGTCGGAAATCTACGTATCAACCCCTTCCGGCGCGCAGGCGCCGCTGAGCGCTTTTGCCCATTTCAGTCGCAAGAGCGAGCCGCTGTTGGTCAGCCACCAAGGCATTTTCCCGGCGGTGACGCTGTCGTTCAATTTGACGCCGAGCGTCTCGCTCGGAGAGGCTGTGAGCGCCATCCAAGCGATGACCGGACGCCTGCACGCGCCGCCGTCGCTGAACGCCTCGTTCGAGGGCACCGCTCAGGCCTTCCAGGCCTCGCTGTCATCGATGCCGCTGTTGTTGGCCGCGGCCATCCTCGTCGTCTACATCGTCCTCGGCGTTTTGTATGAAAGCTATATCCACCCAATCACGATCTTGTCGGCGCTGCCCTCGGCCGGCGTCGGCGCTCTGTTATTGTTGCTGCTGCTGCATTACGATTTGTCGGTGATCGCGATTGTCGGCATCATCCTGTTGATCGGCATCGTCAAGAAGAACGCGATCATGATGATCGATTTCGCCCTGCAGGCCGCGCGCATCGAAGGCAAGAGTCCGCAGGAGGCGATCCACCAAGCCTGCCTCCTGCGCTTCCGCCCGATCATGATGACCACGTTTGCGGCGCTGTTCGGCGCGGCGCCGATCGCTTTCGGCACAGGCGGCGGCGCAGAACTGCGCCAGCCGCTTGGCGTCGCGATCATCGGCGGCCTGTTGGTGTCGCAATGGCTGACGCTCTACACGACGCCGGTTATCTATCTCTACCTCGAGCGATTGTCGCGCTGGTTCGGCCGCGCCTACCGGCCGTCGCGCGTCGCGGACGCGCTGGGCGGCGGGAAAGCGGCGGAGGAACGGCAGGCGGCGGAGTAAAGCTGCGCCGGGCGCGCGCCGGCGATTCAACCCAAGTTGATCCGATACGCCGCTGCAACCTAAGCTTGCTGGCGCGTCGGCGTAGTGGGCGTGACGTTTCGGTCGGCTCCTATCCTGTTCTGTCCCAAAACGATTCATAGAAGCCGGCACGGTCTTTGCGGCGCTGCGATGCGCGCAACCGTCAGGCCGCTTATGGGCTCAGTCGACCCCTCAGTTGCGCTAGGGCGGGGTCGATCTTGGCCCGGGCCGACGGGACAACGCTCAGGCGATGGAATGTGGCGGAGCGCACAGCCACTTTGCGGCGAGGCGCGCTAGCTTTCTGGGTACGAGGGAGGGCGTCCAATGGAGCGGAGTGCAAGAGGCGGCTTCGATCGGGCCGAAGAAATGGCGATCGAAGGGCTAGGGCTGACAATCAGCGAAATGCAAGGGGTCGCGCGCCGGCAATTGGCGGGATCGCTCGTCGTCGTGCTTTTGATCCTCGCCGTCGCCGCGGGGCTGGCTCTCCGGCCCAACCGCGTCGCTGAGCCAAGCTACAGCGTCGCCCATGGCGCCGCTCAGCAGCCGATCTTTGTGACGCCGTCGCGTCACGTGATCGCCGCGACCAGGCATGAGATCGAAACGCCATAGCGGAGGAAACGCGCCCATGTTTTCCGCCGAGCATTGGTCAGCCGGGTCTAAGAACCATAGAGAGACGATCGCGTTTCTGCTGCTCGCTGCGCTGATCGGAGCTCTGTTTTTCGGCGCGGTTCTATCGGCGTGGATCGCCTGGGTGCTCATGTAGTTTCGGCGGGGGTGAAGGCTGACCGGACGCTTCAAACGTCGCCGCGGTCGCCGTAACGGCGAGAGGCCGTAAGGGCCCGAGGCGCGCCCGCCGGCTTAATAGCCAAATCGTGAAGGGCCGGATCGAACGAAATCGCGCCGGCGGGGTTGCGCGAGCGGTCCTCTGACGAGCTCGGCCTCGATGCGGCTCCTATCCGTTCTCCGGGTTTTGACTTTCGGCGCCTCTCTGTGGGCGATGAGCGATCCGAGCCTCGCGCAGTGTTTCGACTTGCGCCAGTCGGCGCCTTCAGAACTGAGCGGCCGTCTGGTCGCGCAAGGCCCGCCAAAAAACGCCGGCGCGAGACAGGGCGCCTATTCGGGCCTGCGCTACGTCCTGGTTTTGCCGCAGCCGATTTGCGTGAAAGGGCCCAGTTCGGTCAGGTCATTCTCGAGTGTCGAGCTCCTTCCGACCGAACGGACCGCCCGCTTCCTTCCTCTGTTGGGCGATTCGCAAGTCGCCGTCTCTCTCGCCGGCGTCACGTCTGACGGTGCGGGGCAGGGCCTTTCGGCGGCGGCGACCGGCATTGCCCAGCTTGAAAATGGGGCGGCGGCCGCTGAGAATTCGGCGCCGCAACCTAGGACGGCGGCGACCGCGGTCAGAGGATTCTATCAAGCGCTCGGAGCCGGAGACGGCGCGGCGGCGGCGGAGTATATCGCGCCGGGGCGCCGATCAGGCCCGCTGTCAGCCGAGGCGATGACGCGATTTTACAGCCGCCTCTCGGAGCCGCTCAGGCTAACCGCGCTCAATCAAATCAGCGCCAGCGACTTCTTCGTCTCCTATCGGTTTAAGGCGCCCGGCCGAGCCTGCCGCGGCCGCGCCGTCGTCCGCACAATCGCTAAGGGCGGCGAAGACTATATCGACAACATCCGCGCTCTCGACGGCTGTTAGCGGTCGAATTCCGAGCGCGACTGCTCGACGCGCAACAAGCGCTTGAAATAAGCTCCCCTGCTTCGAGGAGAAGCGCGAGACGGCCCTCTCATAGTCGAGATGATGAGCTGCCCAAGTCGCACGAGCGAATTCGTCGACGCCCCGGACACCGGATCTCGCGCAGCGCACTGAATCCTGGAGCCTGTCGCCGCACTTTCGAGACCGGGGTTCTCGACGACGATCAACCCGGGCGTGTTGGACGAGGTACGCCACTGGGAGCAGAGTTATGAGCCGAAGCTCTTGATTGAGAAGACACTCAAAATATTATTGAGCGAAAAACGGCTGGAGCTTGATCTTTCGCATATGCGAGCGCCGAAACAAATCGTCACGGCGATAGACCTATTCGAATGAGGGACGCAGAGATCCGCTTTGTCTAAAACAAATGTCGAGGCGGCGCGTTGACTCCCGTCAGTAAAAAAAGGAACGTCAGATGCGTCTCCTCCTCCCAGCGACGTGCGCGATCGGACTGCTTTTCTCGATCAACAGCGCCCAGGCTGTTGGTTGTCTTTCAGGCGGCGCTGCGGGCGCCGCGGTGGGTCATATGGCCGGCCACCATGGAGCGGTCGGCGCCGCGGCGGGTTGCGCCATCGGCCATCATGAACATAAGAAGCAACAGCAGCAGAGCTCGAACGGCAAAGAGCAGAGTGCGAGCGGCAAAGAAAAGAACCAGCAAACCCATTGATAGGCGCGAACGCGCCGAAAACGGTCGTGGCGCTCCCGTCACGGCCCTTAAACCTGCGCCTCTCCGGTGATCTAAGGTGCGTCGAGCCTTGGCGCATTTGGCTCGTGTCTTAGTCCGCCAGGGGTCTCCGGCCTAGATCGCCAGCGGGCCAGATCGAGATCATGCGTTCGGCGACGGCGGCTCCGAGCCGCGCGACCCTGTGCGGGCGATTGCCGAGAACGCAAACCAAATCAGAAAGTTGAGGCGGCAGAGCGATGCTCAGACGGGATGCCATGGACCAAAACGTCCCGCTCGGATGTTAATAAGGCATGGGCTTTCCTGACGAGATTCGCCGCCTATTGAATTCCGCCGGCGCGGACGACGAGGTCCGACTAGACGCCACCAGCATTCAGACTCTGGCGAGCGGTCTTTTGGGGCTTGCCGCCCGACAACGGGGTTGGATCACCTTCGAGGACTATCGCCGCCTCTTCGAAATCAACGAAATCTCGGCTGATGGCTCAACTTGGCATGGAGAGACGCGCCCGCCCAGGCCAAGCTCGTGGACCGCATATTCCTGGAATTTTCCGCGAACGTCAGAATGGACCTGGAACAGTCGGTCGGCGCTGGCCCTGGCGGCTCTCGCAAACAGGCGTCATTGCGCGCCGATCAGGGCGCCGAACCAAGGCAGGTTCTACTTCACCAAAGAGGAGCCGCATGAGATTTAGCTAACGCTGTGGCGTTCCAAAGGCCGCATCGAGATGTAGAACGCCGCTGACAGCGACTGCGGCTATTCCCTTATCGCTTCCCGATCCTTCGGGTTGCTGCGGGCCTATTTACGACCTTCTTGTTAAGAGTCGCGACTTGGACCGCGAACCTCGTGTTTCTGCGTTCTAGCCGTTTTCGGCGGCAGATTGTCAATGACGTTAGGGGCTCGTCGTGCGCGAGTTAGATTTCAGGCGAGACTTCAGCGGCATAGCCATTCCGCGCGAGCCCGTTCGAGATTGGCGCTTCGGTTGGATGACCGGCCATCGAACGCGCGTAATCGCCTTTGTCGTGTCCGCCTTTGGCATCTTGCTCGCGACGACTTCATTGTCGCCGCACGGTAGGCCGCCGCAAACCTTTGTCGAGGAAATGATCTCATGGTTGAGCCTGCTTTGGCTCGGCGCGTTGATACCAGGTTCTCTCGGCATAATCGGCGCCCTTTTGTATCGACTGCCATCCGATCTCGATGACATCGGACCGATCAGCAACATGATCTGCTGGCGAATCGTCACGGCGGGAGAAAACATCGACGTGGTCCTGAGCACGATTCGCCGTTGCCAGGCCGAGATGGCTAGGACGCCCCTGGCTCGCTACCTGATCGAGATCGTGATCGACGAGTGCGAAAATGCCGCATCGCTTCCGGCCAGGGACGCCGACGTCCGCGTCATCGTGGTTCCGCGCGAATATACCACGCCGAAACGATCTCGGTTCAAAGCAAGAGCTCTTCACTATGCGCTTCTTAACTCGCAAATACCGGAGACCGCGTGGCTCGTGCACCTCGACGAAGAAACCCAGCCGACGTCGTCTGGGGTCAAGGGCGTTTGTAAGTTTATACACGAAGAGGAGTCCTCAGGACTTTTGCGTATTGGGCAAGGCGCTTTGGTTTACCATCGCGAATGGGAACGACATCCCTTTCTGACCTTGGCCGATAACATCCGGACCGGGGACGATCTCGCGAGATTTCACCTGCAGCATCGACTCGGCGTCCCGATATTCGGTTTGCACGGATCGTTCATCGTCGTCCGCAACGACGTCGAGAAGGCCAGCGGCGGATTCGATTTTGGTCCGCAGGGCGACATTACGGAGGACGCGTTCTGGGCGCTCACCGCTATTCAAAAGGGCCTGCGGTGCGCATGGGTCGATGGCTTCATGGAAGAACAATCATGCATGTCCATTGTCGATTTCTTACGTCAGCGTCGCCGCTGGTTTCAAGGCCTGGTGAAAACGGCGCTTTTCGCTCCTACGAAGATGCGTTGGCGCATGAGCCTGGGACTGAGTACGGGCATCTGGGCGCTAGCGCCGTTCGCCTTGATCTATACGATCATCAATTTATTCATCGGTGTCGAAATTCCATCAATCGTGCGCATCCTCGCAATTTACTCGTTTTCGATCAATCTCTTGTGGTACGCTATCGGATTAAGGGTTAACATGGATGAACACGCGATCAAGGGCATTTTGAAACGCGCTCGGATTACGTTGGCGCAGATACTATTGACGCCGGCGTTTGGCGCCTTGGAGGCGCTTGGCGTGCTATGGGCGCTAGCCAGTCCGGCCAGAGGATTCGACGTTGTCGAGAAATAGCCGAGGGCCTCGTAGGCTCGCATTCTTTGGCAAGCCGAGAACAAATAAACAGCGAATCCGGAAGGAAGGAGGCGATTATTTGGTGAACAAATCCGAGGCGGGCGAGGCGCTTAGGCGTTGACGAAAGTCGCGGGCGCCAAACTTAATGAAATTATTGGCATGCTCATAAAGATATCGACATCCGGCCGATACGAATTCTGTCGCCGTCTCGCGAACGACAAGCGTGCCAGCGACTTTGCCAGCCTTGCGAATTTGCGACGCGGCTTCCTTCACCATTGCCTTGACCTCGGGATGATGGATCTGACCTGGCAAGGCCATCGAATGCGAGAGATCGTTGGGTCCGATGAAGAACACGTCGATTCCGCCCACTTTCAAAATATCGGGCAATTGCGCCACCGCTCCAACCGATTCGATCATCACGACAATCACCTTGTCCTGGTGATTCGTTGGGCAGGCGTAGCGAACCGCCTCGACGACCTGGCGCGCCGCCTCGGCGCTCTCGATATGTGGGACCATCACGCCGCCCGCGCCGGCGTCGAGATATCGCGTAATGAGATAAGGACGGTCGCTTTCGGGTCTGACAATCGATTGCACGCCGGCAGCGCGCGCCGCCCGGCACATGTCCTGGACGCGCTCTATGCCTGCCATGCCGTGCTCGCAATCGATAAAGACGCCATCGAAACCCAAAGCGGCGATAAATTCGGTCAATGATGCTGAAGGGTGATCAGGATTAAGGACGACGACGACCTCGTCGCGCCTAAGCTTCTCTTTGAACGGCGTGGTCATGGCGCACCGGCCTCGGCTATTCGCATCCGTCATCCCGCCGCGAGAGAAAAAACATGCCCTGCGCCAGGCGGTAAGGCGTTTACCTTCCAGGTGACGCCGCAATCATAGGACCGGAAGACCTGTCCAACTTTCGTCGTGCAGAACAAATTGTCCGGTCGGCGGGGGTCTATCGCAATTGCGAATAGGGTCGTCTTGGCCGCCAAGCCGAGATCAGCGACGCGCCAATTTTCACCTGCGTCCCTGCTGACAAAAAGAGCGCCCTTGTCGCCGTCAAAATCGTTTCCGCCCGCCGCAAACATCGTCTTGGAATCGCGCGCCAATCGAACCAGAGCGCGGCAATAAGAGCCTTGCGGGCGAAGCTTCGGAACGTTCAAGTGGCGCCAATGTTCGCCGCGATCAGTGCTCTGAAAGAGTCCGATCCTTGTCGCGATCGTCACCACGCCTCGTCTTAACGGGTCAACGGCGACGGAGTGGATATCGACCGCGTCTTCATTGACATAGAGGCCGTCTATAATGGAGGCCCAGGTTCGGCCGGAATCTGTGCTTCTCGCCAGGCCGCCCACCTCAATACCAGCGTACCAGTCGCTTGGCTGCTGAGGGTCGATTGCAATCGAGAGAATTCGCTTGGGAAGCGGCTCCGGATGCAAAGTGACATCCGGAAATGAAATGCTCAACGGCAGTTTCGACCAGGTTTCGCCATCATCATCCGACTGATAGATCGTGCTCGGCTCATAGCCGGCAAGCAAGGTTTTGGGCTTCGTCGGATGTCGCGTCAGGGACCATACGGCGAGTTCTGGCGCAGGGGCCGAAAGACGGCGCCAAGTCTCGCCTGCATTGTTGCTGCGCCAAATTCCGTCTTCCGCTCCGATCAGGACGTCGCCGGGGGTTTCTGGATTGGTGAGAATTGCGCGCACGCGCGGAGGCCGGTCAAACGCGTCAGCCAACGATTGCCATGGACCGTCGCCATTGCGACTGCGGTAGAGGCCCGCGCTGAGGAAGCGTCCAGGATCGGTATCGCCCGCAAGCCCCGCATATACCCAGTAGTCGCTCATCCCGCTCAATCCTACCGAAGCCGGAAAAGGGACATCCGGCATTAAAACGCGCTTTACTCCGAGGAGTAGTTGATGACTGGCGCGTCCTTTATCGCGACGGCGAAAGCAAGGCAGCGAATGGACGCATTGTCGCTCACCGGTCTTAAGCTATGCAGGGCGTTGGGGGGAATTTTGACGAGATCGCCCTGGCGAATTTCGCGTGCCTCGCCTTCGATCGTCATGACGCCGCGCCCTGACAGGACATAGTAGAACTCGAACGTTGGATGCTTGTGAGGATGGACCTCGCCCCCGCCCATGACCTCGAATTCGCTCACCAGTTCAAGATGCCCGCCGAGAGTCTCCCCTCGCATTTCCCGAGGCTTGAAAAGCCACCAGACCGGCACGCTGCCTTGATGCTCCGGCGACGGCGAAACATCTTCGATCGATCTGACATCCATTTGGCGCTCCACATAGCCGAGAGATTGGAAGCCGCGGCGCCAAAGCGCTGCGGCTCCTCATCGGGTCACTTGACGTAAACGCGGTCCGCAATCGCGACGAAATCGTCGACATTGTCCTTGGTGACCAAGCTAAACGGAATGAGGAGCTGCTTTGGCAGCTTCACGCCACGCAGGGTAAGATAACATCCCCAGACTCCTCCGCCTCCTTGGCCCTCCGGGTCCTGAAAGACTGTGGCGTCAAGGTCGCCTTTTTTGATGTCGGCCAACGCTTCCGGCAACCCGTCGACGCCGCTCATATGAATTTTGCCTGTCAAGTTGAACTGGCGGACCACCTGTAACGCGCCGAGAATCATGTCGTCATTGTTCGCGACGATGAAATCGTAGTTTTTATCCTTGGTAAGCAGGCTTTCGGTGACCGATTGAGCCTTGCCGCGATCATAGTCCGCGTACTGTTCGGTAAAGGAAATTTTGTCGGCCAGACCGGCCGATTGAAGGAAGTTCTTGACGCCGTCATTTCGAGCAATGTCGGTGATCTGTCCTGCGACGCCGCGCAAATAAATGCCTCGTAGTTTGTCCTTTCCGAGTTGCTTATACAAATGAGCGAGATATTGACCGAGCTTCGCTCCGGAATCCGACTGCTCTGAGCCGATAAACGTCACATAGTCGCCGCCGCTCGCCTTACCGTTGAATTGAACGACCGGAACGCCCTTCTTATTCGCCGCCTGGATCGAGGCGACCGAAGCATCGAGGCTCGCGGCCTCGAAGGCGAGGCATTTTATGCCCTTCGACAACATGCTCTGGACATTGTTCAACTCCTTATTTGTATCATTCACCGCGTCTGCCTCGATGCAGTCGGCGTTAAGCGCCTTGCAAGCGTTCTGCGCCGCCTTCTGGAGAGCGGCCACATAGGGGAAAGCCAGGTTTTGATACGAGATGCCGATTGACGCTTTTTCCTGAGCGCCTGCCGACCCGATCGAAATTGCCGTGACGCCGATGGCGCCGATCATCAGGCTTTGAAGTTTCGCCATGTTTCTCTCCCTTCCTTGCACCTCGAGCCGCATGGAATCGCGGATGGCGGCTATCCGCGCCGTTTGCGCAGCATGCCGTCAACCCAGACCGCAACGATGATGATCACCCCGACGAACATCTGTTGAATGGGCTGAGGCACGTCCAGCATGACGAAGCCGTTGAATAGAACGCCCATGATGACGGCGCCGACCAGCGTGTTGCTGATCGAGCCGCGGCCGCCGAACAGCGAGGCGCCGCCGATCACCGCCGCCGCAATCGCTTGCAGCTCGAAACCCTGACCGGCTATGGCCTGAGCAGCCATCAGGCGGGAGGTGAAAATCAGCGCGGCGACGCCGACACAAAGGCCGCTGATCGCGTAAACGGAGAAGATGATCAGGGGTACGTTGATCCCGGCCGCGCGGGCTGCTTCGCGGTTGCCGCCGACTGCGTAGACATATCGTCCAAAGCGCGTGAAGCTCAAAGAAATCCACGCTAACGTCGCCACAGCGACGAGGATGATGACGGGGATAGGCAGGCCGGCGATCGCGCCTTGTCCGACGACTTGGTAATAGGATCGCAAATTGTAAATCGGATTGACCCGGTACCAGACGACGAAGCCGCGAAAGGCCGTCAGGGTCCCCAGTGTGACGATCAGCGGGTTGACGCCGGCGATGGCGATAATAGCGCCGTTTAAAGCTCCGCCCAGGAGGCCGATGCCGATAGGCGCTGCGAACGCGATCGCCATATTGAGAGCGGTCGGTTCTTTTTGCGCGAAAAGGCCAGAGACGATACCGGCGACGGCGAGCAGAGAGCCGACCGAAAGATCAATGCCCGCCGTGATGATTGTGAAGGTCATTCCAACCGCGATGACCCCGATCACAGAGACTTGGAGCAGAATAAGCAGCCCGTTGTCCCAGGTGCGGAACTCGGGAATGCTCATGGAGAAATAAGCGACCAGCGCAACGAGAGCGAGATAGATGCCATAATCCCTCAGCGCCATGATGGCCGGGATGGCGGGCTTTGGCGGAGCGTTCATGGCGTCGCTAGTCATGGTTCGCGCCCGTGGCCAGAGCGACCAGCTTTTCTTCCGATGCATCGCGGCGGGAAAATTCGCCGGCGATCGCGCCGTTGCGCATAACGAGGATGCGGTCGCTCATGCCGAGGATTTCTGGCAATTCCGACGAGATCAGGAGGATCGCCAGGCCCTGCTGAGCGAGGCGATCGACCGAAGCGTGCACCTCTGCTTTGGCGACAACATCGATTCCTCTCGTCGGCTCATCGAGAATCAGAATTTTGGGTTCCGGCATCAGCGATCGGCCGATGACCACTTTCTGCTGGTTCCCGCCGGAGAGCGTGCCGACCTCTTGGCGCTGCGAAGCGGCGCGGACGAGCAATTGCTTAAGATACCGTGCGACCGATCGGCGCTCCGCGGAGAGGCGGATAAAACCCGCTCGGCTGAGCTTACCTAGCGCGCTGATCGAAGCGTTGTCGCGGACCGACAGCATCAATGTAAGGCCGTTGCGGCGGCGATCCTCGGGCGACATTGCGATTCCCGCGGCGATGGCCTGGGCCGGCGAGCGGATTCTGACTGGCCTGCCGTCGACGCGAATTTCGCCCGTGTCCGCCGGAGCAAGACCATAGATCGCTTCGCCGACATTGGTTCGGCCCGCGCCGATGATTCCGTATAATCCCAGCACCTCGCCGGCATGCGCTGAAAACGATACGTCCTGAAACAGGCCTTCCTTGCCGAGATGCGCGATTTCAAGTCGCACCGGTCCGGGCGGCGCGAAGGTGCGCGGAAACAACGAGGTGAGATCGCGGCCGACCATGGCGCGGACGAGGCTCGCTTCACGCCATTCAGACGTTGGCGCGCTCGCGACGCGAGACCCGTCGCGCAGGACCGTAATGCGGTCGGCAATCGAGAAGACCTCGTCCAACTTGTGTGAAATGTAGACGACGGCCGTTCCCAGTCTGACGAGCCGGCGAATGGTCTGGAACAGCGCGCGTGTTTCGCTCAGGGTCAACGATGAGGTCGGCTCATCGAGGATGAGAACGCGCGGCGACGCCGACACGCCCTTGGCGATTTCGACGAGCTGCCGTTCAGCGATGCTCAAGCGTTCGACTTTCACCGACGGGCTGACGCCAACGCCGCATGCGACCAATTGCCGGCTCGCAATCGCCTCGGTGGCGCGCCGGCTGACGAATCCGGGTATTCGCGCCGG
>DATGLU010000588.1:0-12914 GCA_035294045.1 Roseiarcus sp.
CGCGACGCAATCGTCGAGCGTCGCGCGCACTTCCGGCCGCTCCAGCCGGGCGCGCTCCGAATAGAAGCGGATGGCGGACAGGCGAATCCAGTCGAACCCGGCCGAATTGATCGTCACCGCCGCGGCGAAAGCGAGGGCGAAACGGCCATACTCGGTCGGGCCGAGAAATTTGGCGACCAGCAAGCCGACCAGGAAATTGGCCAGCGCATTCGCGGCAAATGAAATCCCGAGAAGCATCGATCGGCCTATGGCGGCGAAACGCCGCCGCCCGGCGCGGCGCCGAGCGACCCGGCCATTGCTAGCCGAGGCGCGATAAGAAAGTCTTGACGACGCTTGAGAGGCCAGAAGCCGTAACGACCTCCCTGTCCTTCAATCGACCCGGCCTCGCGCGGCTACGGCGACCGTTTCGACGACGTTATCACCCGAGATCAGCGCGACCTGGTCGAAGAGATTTGAGACGACGCACGCGTGATTGGGGACGATCCGCAGCCTTTCGCCGATCGCCGGCTTCCGCGCCGAAGCGGAGAGATCGACGACGCCATGCTCCTCGCTGAGCGAGCGGATCACGGCGTCGGGATAGCCGAGCACCAGCCCGAACCCGTCCATGCCAAGCGTATCGCTGGTCAGCGCCTTTGAGCCGGCGTCGATCACAGCCCGATCGGCGGTCGGCCGGCTCACCACCGTGGCGAGCACAGTCAGCGCGCAATCCTCCAGCGTCCCGGCGCCTTTGGCGACCTGGTAGCGGTCGAGATAGATATAGGTGCCAGGGCGATGCTCGGTCGCCGCCGCCACAGCGCCGGCGCGCCACATATCGGGCGTGCCGCCATTGGACACGACCGGCGGGCGCAAGCCTTCGCGCGCCAGCAAGGCTTGCGCCGCGTCGAGCCAGGCGGCGTTGGCCTCGACCTTTCCGGCGGCAGGGTACGTCATCAGCCCGCCGAAGACGAGGCCAGGCGAGGCGGCGATGAGTTGGGCAAGCGCCAGGGCCTCTTCCGGCGTCTGGACGCCGCAGCGGCCCATGCCGGTATCGCATTCGACGAGCACGGGCAGCGGCCGCGCCGCGCCGGCGAAGGCCTGCGACAACCCCGCGACGGTGGTTTTGCTGTCGGCGGTCACGGAGAGATTGACGCGCTCGGCCAAAGCGCGAAGCCGGGCAAGCTTGCGCGCGCCGAGAATGTTGTAGGGAAGAAAAATGTCCTTCACTCCGGCGTCGGCCATCACCTCGGCTTCGCCGAGCTTCTGGCAGGTGATTCCGACGGCGCCGAGCTCGACTTGGCGCAGGGCGAAGCGCGGCAGCTTGTGCGTCTTGATATGCGGCCGCAGCTTGAGGCCATGCGCGTCGGCATAGGCTTGGGCGCGTTTGAGATTGGCCTCGACGCGGTCGATGTCGATGAGAACGCAAGGCGTATCGAGACTGTCGAAGCTCATTGATCAATCTCCGAGCGGCAATCTGTCGGCGTCGCGATTGCTCAGGGCCTGATGGTGCTTGATGCGGCGCATGCGCTCGACCGCCGGCGCGCCGATCCGCTCGGCGACCGACATGGCCAGCATGTCGGTCATCGCCAGCAGCGCGTAGCGCGCCGGCGACGGCCGGAATATGTCGGTTCCCTCATCGATGCGGAAGGGAAAGACCAGCGAGGCCGCCGCCGCCAGATGCGAGCCGGGCGCGGTGAAGGCAATCGCCGCCGCTCCGTAAAGCCGCGCGGTGGCGACCGCTTCGATGACCGAGCGGATCTCGCCCGAGACGGAATAGGCGACCACGACGATGCCCGGCTCGGCTGCCGCCGCCGTCATTTGCTGCACCTCGCCGTCGACATGCGACGCGGCGAGCACGCCGAGCCTGAACAATCGGTTTTCGAGCTCGATGGCGGCGAGCGATGAGGCGCCGCCCGATCCATAGGCGCGCACCATCCGCGCCGCGACGATGAGATCGGCGGCGCGGGCGAGATCGTCGGCGTCGATCGCGCCGCAGACCGTTTCGATCGCGCTATGCGCGCCGGCGGCGATGAGCTGCGGCGCCCCGCCCTCGCGGCCCGCCGGCCTGATATACCGCCCCGTCGTCGCCACCGCCTGAGCCAGACGTACCTTGAAGTCGCGCAGGCCCGAACAGCCAAGCGCACGGCAAAAGCGCGTCACGGTCGGCTCGCTCACCTCGGCGCGCTCGGCCAGGCGGTCGATCGCGGCATGGGTGGCGAAATCCGGATCGGCGAGGATTTCCGCTGCCAGGCGCTGGTCGGAGCGGCTGCCGGAAGCAGCGATCTCGCGCAGCCGCGCGACCACGTCGATGGCCGGGCGCTGCAGCGTCGCGATCACAGCCTTGCGCCTGTCTGCTGGTCGAATACGTGGATGTGCCCCGCGTCCACGTTCAACCGCAGCACATCGCCGGGCGCGGCGGCGATGCGCTCGCGAAAGACGCAGCGCGCTTCAGCGCCGTCGATCGTTCCGTAGAGAAGGGTCTCCGCGCCCGTCGGCTCGATGACCAGCGCCTTGAACGGGAAGCCCTCCGCTTCGCCGCATAAGCGATAGTGCTCCGGCCGGATGCCGATCTCGACGTTTTGGCCGGACGCGGCCGAGGTCTCGCCGAGCGGCAAGGCGAGTCCCGATTTCGTCCGCAAGAGCGGCGGGCCGTCGCCGCGCTCCACTTGGCCAGCCACGAAGGTCATGGCGGGCGAGCCGAGGAAGCCGGCGACGAAGCGATTGCCCGGCCGGTCGTACAATTCGAGCGGCGCGCCGATCTGTTCGATGCGGCCCGCATGCATCACCACGATGCGATCGGCCATGGTCATGGCTTCGATCTGGTCGTGGGTGACATAGATCACCGTCGTCTTGACCGCTTGATGCAGCGCCTTGATCTCGGTGCGCATCTGCACGCGCAATTTGGCGTCGAGATTGGACAGCGGCTCGTCGAACAGGAACAGATCGGGCTCGCGCACGATCGCCCGTCCCATGGCGACGCGCTGGCGCTGGCCGCCGGAGAGCTGGCGGGGAAAACGTTCGAGATAGTCGGAGAGATTGAGCGTCCGCGCCGCCTTCGCCACTTTGCCGGCGATCGCCTCGCCGGGCTCGCGGCGGATGCGCGGGCCGAATCCGACATTGCCGCGAACGCTCATATGCGGAAAGAGAGCGTAGCTCTGGAACACCATCGCGATATTGCGCTGCTGCGGCGGCAAGGCGTCGGCGCGCTTGCCGCCGATCCACATCTCGCCGGACGAGGCTGCGTCGAGACCGGCGATCATGCGCAGAAGCGTCGACTTGCCGCAGCCGGACGGCCCGACCAGGACGACGAATTCGCCGTCCGCTACGTCGAGATCGACGCCGTGCAGCACGCGCGCCGCGCCATAGGCCTTCTCCAAGCGCTTGATGCTGAGCGAAGCCATGTCATCCCCGGCCGATGACGTCATGGACGAAGCGCAGATTGCCGGCGGTAAGGCCGGCGTCCACGGCGAGGACCGCGCCGGTAATGCCGGAGGCGGCGTCGGAGGCGAGAAACACCACGGCGTTGGCGACCTCTTCCGGCGCCACCAGCCGGCCGAGCGGATAATGCGGCAGGACCTTATCCAGGATATCCGGAGCCCTTTGCAGGCGGTGATCCCAGGCGGGCGTCCGTACCGAGCCTGGACAGACGACGTTCGACCGTATCCCATCGCCGCCGCGCTCGACGGCGATCGCCTTGGCGTAGGCGACGAGGCCGGCTTTGGCCGCCGCATAGGCCGGATTGCCGTAATGGGCGAGCGCATTGACGGTGGCGACGAAAACGATCGAACCGCCGCCGCGACGCATCATGCCGGGCAATGCGGGAGAGACGATGTTGAAGGCGCCCGTCAGGTTGACGGCGAGTTCGCGCTCCCAGGCGGCCTTATCGACATCGCTTATCCGCTCGGCGCGCGTGCGGCCAGCATTGCTGACGATGATATCAGGCGCGGCGGCTTCCGCTTCGAGCCGCTCGATCGCCGCCGCGGCCGCCTCGCCGTCGGTCAAATCGAAGGCGAGGCGATGGTCGACATCCAGCTTGGCGAGCAGGCTTTCCTCGCGATCGGCGCCGATCACCGTCGCGCCCGCCGCCTTGAACGCCGCCACCAGGGCGCCGCCGATTCCGCCTCCGGCGCCCGTGATCAGCGCGCGCCGGCCGTCGAGCCGGAAAGGCGTGGCCCTGGCCGTCATCTCGTTTCCTCTCCCGACGATCGCCCCTCAGCAAAATCTCAATAATGAAAAAAAGCAACATGGAATCTGCCGAAGCTGCGCAGAAAATGGCCCTTGCGCGAAACTAAATTACATAGAACACTGATCGCGCCGCGCCGGCGGATTGCAGGGGGCGATGCGAAAGAGAACGGCGGCCTCAGCCGGCGGCGACGCATTCATGGGAGCGAGACGATGAAAATGTTGCGGAAGGCCCTTCTTGTCGCCGGCGCAAGCCTGTTGCTGGCGAGCGCCGCCGAGGCCGGCACGGTGCGCGTCACCATCGCGGAATATTCGAAAGGCACCGGCCCCTATTTCGACGCCGCGGCGAAAGCTTTCGAGGCGGCCAATCCCGGCACCAAGATTCAGATCGAAGTCGTGCCATGGGACAATCTGCAGCAGAAGCTGACCACCGACATTGCCGCCGGCGCCAATGCCGATCTCTCCATCATCGGCACGCGCTGGCTGCTTGACTATGTCAGCCAGGGCGTCGTCGCGCCGCTTGATTCCTATGTCACGCCGGATTTCAAGGCGCGCTTCATCCAGACCTTCCTCACGCCGTCGATCATGAACGGCCATGTCTACGGCCTGCCGATCGCCGCCTCGGCGCGGGCGATGTACTATAACAAGGACGTGTTCAAGAAAGCCGGCTACGATTCGGCGCCCGGGACTTGGGCCGATTTCAAGAATGCGGCCGAGAAGATCAAGGCGACCGGCGGCGGCGTCTTTCCGTTCGGCCTGCAAGGCAAGGAGATCGAGACCGACGTCTATTTCTACTACGCGATGTGGTCCTATGGCGGCGAGATCGTCAAGGACGGCAAGTCCGGCATTGACAGCCAAGCGGCGATCGACGCGGCCAAGCTCTATAAGAGCTTCATCGACGGCGGCCTGACCGAACCGGGCGTCACCTCGTACAATCGCGAGGACGTGCAGAACCTCTTCAAGCAAGGCAAGGTCGCGACCGTCATCACCGCGCCGTTCCTGTCGGGCCAGATCAAGAAAGAGGCGCCGAACCTCAATTACGCCGTCGCGCCGATCCCGGCGGGTCCGACCGGCGACCAGGGCACTTATGGCGTCACCGATTCGATCGTGCTCTTCGCCAACTCCAAAGTGAAGGACGAAGCCTGGAAATTCCTCGATTTCCTCTTCACCACCGACGAGCGGACCAAGTTCGACAAGGTCGAGGGCTTCCTTCCGGTCAATGTCGAGGAAGCCAAGAATCCGATCTTCGCCGACGACCGCGATTTGAAAGTCTTCGCCTCGCTCCTGCCCAAGGCGCGCTTCGCGCCGGTCATTCCCGGCTGGGAGGACATCGCCCAGACGACGACCAACGCGCTGCAAAAAATCTATCTCGGCCAGGGCCAGATCGAGCCGACGCTGAAAGAAGCGGCGACCAAGATCAACGAGACGCTGTCGAAGAAGTAGGCCGGAGGTCAGCGGCTTACCCTCACCCCAACCCTCTCCCGCAAGCGGGAGAGGGGGCACGCCGAGCGCTGCATCGATATTCGAGAGAATTTTGACCGGCGTCGGGTACGCCCTTCTCCCGCTTGCGGGAGAAGGTGGCCGCGAAGCGGCCGGATGAGGGTAAGCCGGGATCAAACGCCCTGCCGCCAATGATTTCAAATCGCACAATCCAATTCGTCACTTCGAGCGAAGCGAAGCAATGACGGTTGTCTCATGAGCCGCGCCTTCACGCCTTACGCGCTCATCCTGCCGAGCTTCTTGCTCGCGGCGGTGATCGTGCTTTGGCCGGTCGAGGAGATCGTCTCGCTGGCGACTCACGACGTGAACCGCTTCGGCATGCTGCGCGATTTCGTCGGCCTCGCCAATTTCCGCTCGCTTATCGGCGATCCGGATTTCATCAGTTCGCTTTGGCGCACCTTGATCTGGACCGCCGGCGTCGTGCTCGGCACGCTCATCGTCTCGACGCCGATCGCGCTCATCCTCAACGAGGACTTTTACGGCCGCGGCCTTGCCCGCATCCTCATCATGCTGCCCTGGGCGGTGTCCCTGGCGATGACCGCGGTGATCTGGCGCTGGGCGTTGAACGGCGAGAGCGGCATGCTCAACTCGGCTTTGCGCGATCTTGGCGTGATGAACCGCAACATCCAATGGCTGGCCCAGGCGTCGACCGCCTTTCCGATGCAAATCCTCATCGGCATTCTCGTCTCAATCCCGTTCACCGTGACGATCTTTCTCGGCGGCCTCTCTTCGGTTCCGGACGATCTCTACGACGCCGCGGCCATCGAAGGCGCGGGGGCGTGGGACCAGTTCCGGCTGATCACCCTGCCGCTGCTCAGGCCGTTCATCAACATCGCCTTCGTGCTGAACACGATCTATGTGTTCAACTCCTTCCCCATCATCTGGGCGACGACGCAGGGCGGACCGGCCGATTCGACCGACATTCTGGTGACCTATCTCTACAAGCTGGGCTTCCGGCTCGGGCGCCTCGGCGACGCCGCAGCGGTCTCGCTGATCATGTTCGCAATCCTGCTTGCTTTCACCATTCTCTATGTGCGGCTCGCCATGCGCGAGGAGGCCGCGACATGAACCGCCGCAAGCTCGTTCGCTCGCTGATCTTCTGGGCGCTGTTGTCGCCGATCGTCGTGGCGATCCTTTTCCCTTACGCGGTGATGATCATCACCGCCCTGAAATCGCCGACCGAAGTGCACGATCCGACCTGGTGGCCGCACGAATGGCGCTGGCGGAACTTTCCCGAAATGTGGCAGACGTCCGGCTTCGCGCCGGCTTTGGTCAACTCGCTCTACGTTTCTGGCTTGACGACAATCGGCGCTATCATCGTCTCGATCCCCGCGGCCTACGCGCTGAGCCGCTTCCGGTTTGTCGGCCGCAGCGCCTTCAGCCAATTCCTCCTCGTCTCGCAAATGCTGTCGCCGATCGTGCTGGTGATCGGGCTCTTCCGCCTCGTCGCCAATCTCGGCATGATCGACAGCCTCAACGCGCTGACCTTGATCTATGTCGCGTTCAACATCGCCTTCTGCGTCTGGATGATGCAGAGCTATTTTTCGACCATTTCGCGCGACCTCGAAGAAGCCGCCTGGCTGGAAGGGGCGGGTCGAATGCGTACGCTCGTCCTGGTCTTCCTGCCGCTCGCGGCGCCGGCGATCGCGGTGACGGCGATCTTCGCCTTCATCAACGCCTGGAACGAATTCGTCATTGCCCTCACGATGCTGCGGCGGGAGGACAACTACACCTTGCCGATCCGCGTCTTTTCGCTGGTCGCCGGCCGTTACACCGTCGATTGGCATTATGTGATGGCCGCTGCTTTCGCGGCCTCGGTCCCGGTCGCCGTACTTTTCGCCTGGCTGCAGCGCTATCTGGTCCGCGGCCTGGCGCTCGGCGCCGTCAAATGAGGATATGAGACATGACGCGACAGCATTTCGGCGCCGCCCAGGTTCCGCTTTCGCCGGCGGTGCGCGCCGGCGACTTCATCTACATTTCCGGCCAGGTTCCGGTCGGCCCCGACGGCGCGATCGTCCAAGGCGGAATCGAAGCGCAGACGCGCCAAGTGATGGAAAATATCCGCGCTGCGCTGATGCTTGCCGGCGCGGAGCTGAAGGACGTGATCAAGACGACGGTAATCCTCGCCGATGCGCGCGACTTCGCCGCCTTCAACAAGGCTTATGCCGCTTTTTTCCCAAAAGAACCGCCGGCTCGCACGACTTTGGAGGCGCGGCTGATGATCGATATCAAGATTGAAATCGAGGCTGTAGCCTACAAGCCGCTGTGATTGAAGGAAGGTACGGATTGACCGGCGGCGACGCGCTCATGTCATTCCCGCTTGCTCGGGAATGACATGGGCCGGATTGATACAGAAGTGATCGATGCGCATTTTTACCGCGTCTCTCGCGACGGAAACCAACACTTTCTCGCCCGTGCCGACGGACCGGGCGAGTTTCGAAACGGCTTTCTACGCCGGCCCCGGCCGCCATCCGCCGACGCCGACGCTGTGCTCGGCGCCCTTCGTCGTCTTGCGCCGGCGGGCCGCGGAGGACGGCTTTACGCTGATCGAAGGCTCCGCCGCCTGGGCCGAGCCGGGCGGGCTCTTGCAACGCAAGGCCTATGAAGAGTTGCGCGACGAGATTCTCCAGCAACTCCGCGCCGCGCTGCCTGTCGACGCGGTGATTTTGGGCTTGCACGGCGCGATGGTCGCGCAAGGCTATGACGATTGCGAAGGCGACCTGCTCGAGCGCGTCCGCGCCCTTGTCGGGCGCGGCGTTCTTGTCGCGGCGGAGCTCGATCCGCATAGTCATCTGACACGCCAGCGCGTCGCGAACGCCGACATTCTCGCCGCCTTCCTGGAATTCCCGCATACCGATTTCGTCGAGCGCGCCGAGCATGTCGTCGACCTTGCGCTCCGTACTCTGCGCGGCGAAATTCGCCCGGTCATGGCGGCTTTCGACTGCCGGATGATCGACGTTTTTCCAACCAGCCGCGAGCCGATGCGCGGCTTCGTCGATCGCCTCCGCGCCATCCAGGGAAAAGATGGAATTCTTTCAGTCTCGCTCATTCACGGCTTCATGGCCGGCGATGTCCCGGAAATGGGAACCCAGGTCCTCGTCGTCGCCGATCGCGACGCCGACAAAGCCGCCACGCTCGCCCGCGCGCTCGGCCTTGAGGTTTTCGCGATGCGCGGCCGCACCGCCATGCCGATGCTCGGCATCGAGGACGGGCTCGACGCAGCGCTCGCGGCGGCGGCGCGGAAAACCGGCAAGCCGGTCGTCGTCGCCGATGTCTGGGACAATCCCGGCGGCGGCGTCGCCGGCGACGGCACGCTCATCCTCCAGCGCATTCTGGCGCGCGCCATCGACAATGTCGCGGTGGCGACGATCTGGGACCCGGTCGCCGTCTCCTTCTGCCTGGCGGCGGGCGAAGGCGCGAGAATTCAACTTCGCTTCGGCGGCAAGGCCGGACCGGACGGCGGCGCGCCGATCGACGCGATGGTCGAGGTGATCAAAGCGGCGCCGGAATCCTGGCAGAGCTTCGGCGCGAGCCGTGTCACGCTCGGGCCCGCCGCGCTCGTGCGCCTCGAGGGGACTGCGATCGAGATCATCCTCAACACCAATCGCACCCAGACGTTCGAGCCAGACATTTTCTCCAATCTCGGCCTCGACCCGATGCGCAAATCGATCCTGCTGGTCAAATCGACCAATCATTTCTATGCCGGCTTCGCGCCGATCGCCGAGGAGATCATCTATATCGACGCCGGCGCCCCCTACCCCTCCCATCCGCGCGAGACGAACTACAAGAAGCTCGCCCGCGAAATTTGGCCGCGCGTCGAAAACCCGCATGACCTCTGAAAGGTTGTCATGAGTCGGTTTGCCGCTGGAATGACGCGGAGCGCCAAGTCTTAATCGCCTCTTAACCGGCAAGCTTCAATCTGAGCCATCCCGCGCCGTCGATGGCGCGGGCGAGTTTGCTTCGCGCCTGAAGCGCGACGAGGAGTAAAGCGTAATGAGCAGCGTTTCCGCGGAGAACGAGGAGATCAACGTTCTCGGGCAATCGTCTTTCGAACCTTCCGCGATTGCGCAGCGCGCCGGCTCCAGCCGGCTTCTCTCCCGGCTTTACCGCGATGTCGGCCTCGCCGCGGTCGCCGCCGAGCTGCAATTGTCGGCCCGCGCCATGGATTTCGAGACGGCCTCTGCGATCGAGCGCGGCGCCGCGCTGTTGCGCGCGCGACGCGGCGGCCTTGCGGCGTAAGGCGTCGCAAACTATACCGGGCGTGAGGGGCGCCGCGAGGATTTTGGCGCAGCGATGGCGTTGATAAATAGGCGGCGGTTTCTTCAAGGCGCCGCCGGATTTGTGGGCGGCGGCGTCGCGCTTGCCGGCTATTCGACCGTTGTCGAAGCCGGCATTCGCCTCGAACTCACTCCCTATACCGTCTCGCCGCCGTCCTGGCCCGACGATCTGACGCTGAAAATCGCGGTCATCGCCGACATCCATGCTTGCGAGCCTTGGATGTCGGCCGAGCGGATCGCCTCGATCGTCGATCTCGCCAACGCGCAGCAACCCGATCTGACCGTTCTTCTCGGCGATTTCGTCGTCGCTCATCGGTTCATCACCGGCTATGTCGCGCCGGGCGCCTGGGCGGCCGAGCTTGCCCGGCTGCAAGCGCCGCTCGGCGTCTATTCGGTGCTTGGCAATCACGACTGGTGGAGCGCCGCGATTCCGACCGAACCGCGTGATTACGGGCGCAGCATCCGCAAGGCGCTCGCCGAAGCGAAGATTCCGGTGCTCGAAAACCGGTCTCTGCGCCTCGCGCAAAACGGCAAGCCGTTCTGGCTTGTCGGTCTTGGCGATCAGCTCGCCTATCGCCGCGGCCATTACGAGACCCACGGCGCCGACGATCTCGCCGGCTCGCTCCGCGAAATCAGAGACGACGCGCCGGCCATTCTCCTCGCCCACGAGCCTAATATTTTCTCGCGCGTGCCGGACCGGGTGGCGCTCACCCTTTGCGGCCATACCCATGGCGGGCAAATCTATCTTCCGTTTATCGGCGCGCCGCTGGCGCCGAAAGCGCTTCAAAAATATCTTTACGGCTGCTACCGCGAAGGCGCGCGCCAATTGGTCGTCTCAGGCGGCCTCGGCGAATCCTTTGCGCCGATGCGTTTCCTAAGGCCGCCCGAAGTGGTCACCGTGACGGTGACCGGCGGCGCGCGGCAGAGCGTCTAAAAGCGCGGTCTGATTTAGCCGTCATTGCGAGCGAAGCGAAGCAATCCACTCGTAGGGCGGCGCTCTGTAAATGGGTTGCTTCGTCGCTTCGCTCCTCGCAATGCGAAGGCTTTTGCGCGGCTGCGCTAGTCGCCTGATTCATTCAGAATGAAGGGTATAGGTGCTTCAGCTTGATGCGAGCGTTGGCTGTTGTGAAGCGCCAATTGGCTTTGGCGTGACGCGCGTTGCGGGCGCTTGTCCAGGCGGCGACCTCTTCGACGAGAGTTTGCTTGTCGGGGATGCGGCGGCTGAGACATTGGCAGGCCAGGACGCCGAGTTCGGATTCGGCCAGATTGAGCCAAGAGCCGTGTTTGGGCGTGTAACGCCATTCGAACCGCTCGACCAGCCGCCTGGCTTCGGCGGCGGGGAAGGCCTCGTAGAGCGAAGCTTTGCTATGGACGTTGAGATTATCCTGGACGAGCACGATCGTCTTGGCGTTCGGGAAGCGGCGATCGGCCAAGTCCTTCAGAACATGGGCGTAGTCGACGGCGGCATGGCGGTCGGTGACCTCGACATGCCGCCAGCCTTCGAGCGGCGCAAACAGCATGAAGAGATTGGCGACGCCGTTGCGCTCATATTCGTAGTCGCAGCGGGCCTTGCGCCCCGGTTTCATCGCGATCGGCGCGCGCGTCTCGGCGACCAATTGTTTCGCGGTCTCGTCGAGGCAAACCAGCGGGCGCTCCGGATCGCGCGGCCGCGTATAGACGGAAAGCACGTCCTCCATCGCCGCCACGAAGGCGCTGTTGGCTTTCGGCGGGATGACCCATTGCTGTTTCAGATGCGGCTGGAGAATGTTTTTTTGAGCACGCGCCCGATCGTTGAATCGCTGGCGCGGTCGACGATGGCGAGTTCGACGACCTTTTCCTCCAACAAGCGCAAGGTCCAGCGCGCCCGCCCCGCCGGCGGCTGCGAGCAAGCCAAGGCGATAAGCTTGGCTTCCTTTTCGCCGTCGAAAATCGGCGCCACCGCCGGCGCGGCGCGCGGCTTGCGGCTCAGAACGGCCTCGAAGCCTTCTTCCACCAATTGCTTGCGCGCCCGGTAAACCATCGAGGCGCTGGTCTCAAGCGCTTCGATAATCCGGCCGTCGCTCCACCCTTCGCCGGCTTCCGAGACATCGGCCTTCAACAAGATGCGCACCTTGAGTTGCTGCTGAGCGGGACTTTTCCCTTTTCGAACAAGCGCCTCGAGCCGTTCGCGCTCCTCGCCGCTCAACCGCACCACGTACTTCTTTACTGCGATCTCCTTGCCGGCCATGATCCCCCTCCGCCGTTCGAATCATGACCCAAAGCGAATCAACCATTCCTTTCAAATTAGTTGAAGCAGGCGACTAGGCGCCCTGCGCCGTCAGCTCGACAGCGACATTGTCGCGCGTCGCATGCGAATAGGGGCAGATTTTCTCATGGGCCTCGTTGGCGAGGGCCTGCAGCTCCGCGGTCGGCAGGCTGCGGTCGACGACATGCAGCTTCACGGCCAGGCCGAAGCCGCCCGCTTCGCGCGGGCCGATCGAGACGGAGCAGGTCGTCGTCGCCTTGCTGGCGTCCTTCTTGTGGTTCTTAGCGACGAAATCGAGCGCGCCGCCGAAACAGGCGGCGTAGCCGGCCGCGAAAAGATGCTCCGGCGTCGCCGTTCCGGGCTTGCCCGGGCCGCCCATCGCCTTCGGCACCGAGAGGTCGACGCTGACGATTCCGTCTTCCGTCGCGCTATGGCCATTGCGGCCGCCGGTGCTGCTCGCCGTGATCGTGGCGAGCGTTTTGATCGGAGAAATCATGTCTGCTCCTTCAGGGCTTGAGATGCGCTGCTTGGAGGCTTCGACACTAAGGCCTGGTCGCGATCCCGCCAAGGCGGCGGCGAATCAAATATGCGCCGCCGCAGGCGGCGGCGCCTATCCGCTCGGCGAAGCGGCCGCTACTTGACCACGATCCTGGTGCCGACATGCACCCGATTGTAAAGGTCGATCACGTCGAGATCGCGCATACGGATGCAACCCGAGGAGACGGCGTGGCCGA
>DATGLU010000589.1:0-2342 GCA_035294045.1 Roseiarcus sp.
GCGCTCATCCGCCTCTCCCCGCGCGGCGCGAGCGCGGCGATTTCCGGCTTCAATGCGCCGTCGGCGTCGAAGAGCTCCTCGGGCCGATAGCTCTTCATCCATTCTTCCAACAGCTTCACATGGCCGGGCTTGCCCATATCGGCGATGGGCGCCTGATGCGAGCGCCAGAACCCTTCCGTTTTCAGCCCGTCGACTTCCTTGGGGCCGGTCCAGCCTTTCGGCGATTTCAGAATGATCATCGGCCAGATCGGCCGCTTATCCGCGCGGCTCCCGCGCGCCGCGCTCTGGATCGCGCCGATCTCGTCGAGAACTTTATCGAGCGTCGCCGCCATGAGCTGATGCATGCGGAACGGATCGTCGCCCTCCACCAGATGGGGCTTGTACCCATAGCCGATGAACAAGCTCATCAGCTCTTCTCTCGGAATGCGCGCCAGAATCGTCGGGTTGGCGATCTTGTAGCCGTTCAAATGCAGAATCGGCAGGACCGCGCCGTCCGTCGCCGGATTGAGGAACTTGTTGGCGTGCCAGGAGGCGGCCATCGGGCCGGTTTCGGCCTCGCCGTCGCCGACCACGCAGGCGGCGATCAGATCGGGATTGTCAAAGACCGCGCCATAAGCGTGCGACAAGGCGTAGCCGAGCTCGCCGCCTTCATGAATCGAGCCCGGCGTCTCGGGCGCCGCATGGCTCGGTATGCCGCCGGGAAAGCTGAACTGCTTGAACAGCCTTTGCATGCCGACGGCGCTTTTCGCGACATGCGGATAGATTTCGCTATAGGTCCCTTCGAGCCATGTATTGGCGACCACGCCCGGCCCGCCATGACCAGGACCGGCGATATAGATCATGTCGAGATCGCGGGCCTTAATGATGCGATTGAGATGGACGTAAACGAAGTTCAGTCCCGGCGTCGTTCCCCAATGGCCGAGGAGCCGCGGCTTGATGTGCTTGAGTTCGAGCGGCTCCTTCAGAAGCGGATTGTCGAGCAAATAGATTTGCCCGACCGAGAGATAGTTCGCCGCCCGCCACCAAGCGTCGAGGAGCGTCAAATCCTTGTCGGAAAGCGGTTGCGCTTCAGAAGCGACCGGTTGCGGGCCGTTCGACATGGAGGGCTCCTCGCAAGCATGCGTATCCGCCCTCAACCGCGATCCGCCGAGCGAGTTCCCCGGATCGCCCGCGGAGATTTGCCGCAAGGAAATCGCGGCGCTGCTTAGGATTGCGCCAGGCGGTCGCTTGGCGGGGCGACGAGATGAATCGCGCGTCAAAACGCCAGCGATTTCCTGATCTCCTCGCGATCAATGAAAGCGAATTGTCGCCTATCAGCGCGCCGTAACCGTGCTCCTCAATTTGAGCGGCGAGTCGATCTTGCGGATCGTCTCGAACGTGCTCCCGGTGCCGCGGACCGTGACATTGCCGTAGTCGAAAATGCGCCCGAGCAGCGTTTGGTCGACATCGACGCTTTCGACCTTTTGCATGTTCATCTCGACCGTGTGGCGGCGGATGAAGCCGCGCTTGAGAATGATGCGGCGGTCGGTCACCGCGATTTCCGTCGTCGCGCGGCGAAACCACGCCCGCACGAAACTGGCGATAGCCAAGAGGGCGAGGATCGCGAAAAGAATGAGCGCGACGGTCTCGAAGCCAAGGCCGTAAAAATGCACGGCGACGGCCAATGCGAGCAGAGCCGCGACCGCCAGCCCGATTGCTTGCCCGAATATCGTCCAGGACAGGGTGGTTCGGTAAATGACCTGCTCTCCAGGCTCGAGTATGCTGTCGACGTAGTTCATGAATGGCTTTCCGGCTCGGGAAGTCGGCAGAATAGCCGATCCGCGGCGCCGCGCCAGCCAAAGCCGTCGTCGGCCCTCCCCGGGAATTGAAATCGCTCGTACGTTTTCGCCCGCGCGAGCGGCGCCGCGTTCGGCCTACGGTATGGCCGCTTCGTAAGCCTCCTCCTTGAAGCCGACGAGCAGCTTGCCGCCCACGTCGAGAACCGGCCGCTTGATCGCGGTCGGGTTCTCGATCATCAGCGCGAGCGCTTTCGCTTCGGTCAGCCCTTGCTTGGCCGCGTCCGGCAATGCGCGAAACGTGGCGCTCGATTTGTTGAGAAGCTTCTCCCAGCCGAGCGCCTTCGCCCAATCTTTGAGAAGAGCCCGTTCAAGCCCCTCGACGCGGTAATCGTGGAAGGCGTAGGAGGCGCCGCGGCTGTCGAGCCACTTTCGCGCCTTGGTCATCGTGTCGCAATTCTTGATGCCGTAAATGACGATTTTCTTGCGCGCGGCCATCTCAGCCCCCTTAATGTGCCGGCCTTTACGCCTTCTTCCGGCCGGCGACCACGCCGGTCCAATCGGCAA
>DATGLU010000590.1:0-2870 GCA_035294045.1 Roseiarcus sp.
GCAGCCCATCCCGGAGCGCAAGGCGGCCGATTCTTCGCCGGCCGCCGAAAAGCCCACGGCGGCGAAAGCGGAGGCCGGCAAGGCGGCCGCCGCCGCGAACGCCGCCCAGGCGACGATCCGCGTCGATATCGACCGGGTCGACCGGCTGGTCGACCTGATCGGCGAACTCGTCATCAACCAGGCGATGCTCGCTCAGCGCGTCGCCGAAGCCGGCCTTGGCCGCGGCTCGGCGGTCGCCACCGGTCTCGACGAGCTCGAGCGCCTGACTCGCGAAATCCAGGACAGCGTGATGGCGATCCGCGCCCAGCCGGTCAAGCCGGTCTTCCAGCGCATGTCGCGCATCGTCCGCGAAGTCGCCGAGATCACCGGCAAATCGGTGCATCTGATCACCGACGGCGAGAACACCGAGGTGGACAAGACCGTCATCGAGCGCCTCGCGGACCCGCTCACCCACATGATCCGCAACGCTATCGATCACGGCATCGAGGATCCGACCAAAAGGGTCGCGGCCGGAAAGCCGGCCGAAGGCGTCGTTCGCCTGAGCGCGCTGCATCGCTCGGGCCGCATCGTCATCGAAGTCGCCGACGACGGCGCCGGGATCAACCGGCCGCGGGTGAGGGAAATCGCGGTACGCAAAGGTCTTGTCGCGCCGGACGCCGTCCTCAGCGACGACGAGATCGACAACCTGATATTCGCGCCCGGCTTCTCCACCGCCGAATCCGTATCGAACATTTCCGGCCGCGGCGTCGGCATGGACGTGGTCAAGCGGTCGATCCAGGCGCTCGGCGGGCGGATCAGCATATCCTCGCGCCCCGGCGCCGGCTCGACTTTCACCATGAGCCTGCCGCTGACCTTGGCGGTGCTCGACGGCATGGTGGTGAGCGTCGCCGGCCAGACCTTGGTCCTGCCGCTGACCGCGATCGTCGAGACGCTGCAACCATCCGAAACGAGCGTCCATTCGTTCGGGACGTCAGGCCAGGTCATCTTGGTCAGAAAAGCGCTGACGCCCTTGATCGATGTCGGCATGCGGCTCGGCTTCCGGTCTTCGCCCGCCGATTCGCTCGCTTGCGTCGCCATCCTGGTCGAATCGGAGGGCGGCGGACGCAGCGCGCTGCTCGTCGACGCGATCCAGGATCAGCGCCAGATCGTCGTCAAGAGCCTCGAAGGCAATTACGGCCATGTGCCCGGCATCGCGGCCGCGACGATCCTCGGCGACGGACGGGTCGCGCTGATTCTCGACGTCGACACGCTCGTCGCCGCCGGCCAATCCATCTCTCTCGAACAGCCTCAAGCAGCATAGGGGATCATCGTGAGCCAGACTCAAGCCATGGAAGCGGCGGAGCCTCGCAAAGTCGTCGCGTTTCGGATCGGCAATCAGGAATTCTGCGTCGACATCATGTCGGTGCGCGAAATCCGCTGCTGGACGCCAGCGACGCCGCTGCCGCGCTCGCCCGATTTCGTGCGCGGCGTGATCAACCTGCGCGGCTTCGTGCTGCCGATCATCGATCTTGCCGCGCGGTTTGGCTTTCCGCCCGCCGAGCCGACCGCGCAGAACGTCATCATCGTCACCCAGATCGGCCAGCGCACGGTCGGCCTGCTGGTCGACGCGGTGTCCGACATTCTGACTGTCACCGACGATCTCGTGCAGCCGACGCCCGACATTGCGTCCGATCTCGCGGCGACCTTCGTCCGCGGCGTCTTCGTCATCGAAGGCCGGATGATCAGCTTCGTCGCGCTCGACGGCGTCGTTCCAGCCGCGGAAAGGGAGGCTGCTTGACTTTCTCGGCGCTGACCCGCGATGCCGAAGACAAGGACGCCGATTTCGCGCAAAGCGAGTTCGAAATGTCGAGCCGCGATTTCAAGCACATCGCGGCGACGCTGCACGCCGAGTCCGGCATCTACATCCCTGAATCCAAGACGGCTTTGGTCTATTCGCGCCTGGCCAAGCGCTTGCGCGCCTTGGGCCTTGCGAGCTTTCGCGACTATTGCAGCCTGATCGCCAGCCATGACGGCGCCGAAGAACGCCAAAGGATGATCGCGGCGCTGACCACCAACGTCACCGCCTTCTTCCGCGAGCCGCATCATTTCGAGCATCTGAAAGCCCATGTCGGGCCGGCGCTGATCGCAGCGGCGCAGCGCGGCGAGCGCGTGCGCCTCTGGTCGTCGGCCTGTTCGAGCGGCCAGGAGCCTTTTTCGATCGCGCTCGCGCTGCTCTCGCTGGCGCCAAACCTTGCGAATTACGACGTGAAAATTCTCGCCACCGATATCGACCCGAACGTGGTCGCCTCGGGCGAGCGCGGGCTCTATCCGGCGAGCGCGCTGGCGGGCGTGCCGGCCAATCTGCGCGAGCGCTGGTTTCGCCCGGCGCGCGGCGAGAATGGCGAGACGTGGCGGGTGGCTGACGAGGCGCGCCGGCTTGTCGCGTTTCGGCAGCTCAATCTGATCGGAGCTTGGCCGATGAAAAATCCTTTCCAGGCGATCTTCTGCCGCAACGTCGTCATCTATTTCGACCAGCCGACTCAGTCCAAGCTGTGGAGCCGCTTCGCCTCTGCGCTCGCCCCAGGCGGCGTTCTCTATATCGGCCATTCGGAGCGGCTGTCCGGGCCGGCCGCCGCGGCTTTTCGAAGCGAGGGGGTGACGACCTATCGCTTGAGCGAGGGAGCACGCCGATGAGCGCCGTTCGCGTCCTTGTCGTTGACGATTCGCGCACGATGCGCGGCTTGATCTCGGCCGAGCTCTTGCGCGACCCATCCATCCAGGTCGTCGGAGAAGCGGCCAATGCGCAGGAAGCGCGCGAGGCGATCAAGGCGCTCAATCCGGACGTCGTCACGCTCGACATCGAAATGCCGGAAATGGACGGCCTGTCGTTT
>DATGLU010000591.1:0-5550 GCA_035294045.1 Roseiarcus sp.
AGGCCCGCCGTCGCGCCGCTCAACGTGTAAATTCCTATCTGGTAGCGGACGACATTGAGACCCGCCAAGCGGGCGACAAGCGGATTGCCGCCGATCGCATAGATGTTGCGGCCGATGATCGTGTAGCGCATCAGAACGAAAAAAGCGGCGACGACGATCGCGAGCACGACGATCGTGACCGGGACGCCGAGGATCTTCCCGTCTCCGATATAGCGAAACGCCGGATTGAAAATGCTGATCGACTGTCCGTTTGAGATGATGAACGCGACGCCGCGGAACGCCGCCATCGTGCCGAGCGTCGCGATCACCGCGTTGATTCGGCCGATGGTGATGATGAGACCGTTGACGATTCCGGCAAGGGCGCCGACGGCGACGCCGAAGAGGATGCTCAGGGCGGGCGAGCCGGTCCAGCCGACGGCCAAGGCTATGCAGACCGTCGACATGCCGACCACGGCGCCGACGGATATGTCCAGGCCGCCCGAAACGATGACGATGGTCTGCGCCGTTGCGAGCACGCCAAGAATCGCGATCGCCTGTCCGATATTGAGGATGTTGCGCAGCAGGAAGAAAACGTCGGGCCGCATCCAGCCGAAAATCGCGATCAGACAGGCAAGCGCGATCAACAGGCTGAGATTATGCGTCCCGACCCGCTCCGTGAGGCGACGCCAGCCGCTTCCGCGCCGAGCCCTGCTTGTCGCGCCGATCGTCGCGTTGAGTCCTGAATTCGTCATGACGGTCTCGCTTCGCCGGTCGCTGTCAGATTATCGCCCATCGCGAGGTTGAGGATCCGCTCCTCATTCGCTTCGCTCCGGGGAAGGTCCGCGACGAGGCGCCCGCCCGCCATGACCAGGATCCGATCGGCCAGCCCCAGGAGCTCCGGCATTTCTGACGAGATCACCAGGAGCGCCACCCCTTCCGCCGCAAGCTGCGCGATCAGGCGGTAAATCTCCGCTTTTGCGCCGACATCGATGCCGCGCGTCGGCTCGTCGAGGATCAGCGCCTTGGGGCGCCGCGCCAGCCATCGGCCGAGGACGACCTTTTGCTGGTTTCCGCCGGAAAGTTTCGAGACGAACTGATCGAGACTGGGCGTCTTGATCCTCAGCCGCTCGCATAGCGCGGCGGCGATTTGACGCTCAGCGCCGGCGCGTACGAAGTTGAACCGGCTGATGAGATCGGGAACGGCGAGGGAAATGTTGTCCTGCACGCTGCGCAGCAGCAGCAAAGCCTGGGACTTGCGATCCTCCGGCGCAAAGCCGATCCCTGCCGCAATCGCGTCGGCGGGGCTCCTCAGGCGGATCGGTTTCCCGTCAATCGCGACCGAGCCCGCCAGGAGCCGATCATGACCGAAAATCGCCTCGGCGAGTTCGGAGCGCCCCGCGCCGATCAATCCGGCCAATCCGACCACCTCGCCCGCGCGGACGTCGAACGTGATGTCCTTGACGCGTTTTGTCGTAACGGCGCGAACGGACAGCGCCACGCCGCCAGGCCGGCGCGCGGCGCGGTCAAAGAGATTGGCGATCGGGCGGCCGACCATCGCCTGGACGATTTCGCTTTCGGAAATGTCCGCCGTCCGCCGCTCCTCGACGAGACGGCCGTCGCGCAGCACGGCGATGCGATCAGAAAGGTCTTTCACCTCTCGCATCCGGTGCGAGATATAGATGATTCCGACGCCGGCGGCGCGGAATCGCCGCACGATTCGAAACAGCCGCTGCGCCTCATCTTCGGTCAGCGACGACGTCGGCTCGTCAAGCGCCAGGACGCGCACGCCGGTTCGCATCGCGCGCATGATTTCGAGGAGCTGGCGCTGAGCGGGGGCGAGATCCCCGGCTCTCGCCCAGGGAGAGAGCTCCTTGTCGAGGGCGAATTCGCTCAACATGCGCCGCGTGCGACTCGCGAGGCTTTGGCGATCCAGGAAAACGCCTTGCCTTGGCGGCAAATCGCCGAGAAAGAGGTTCTCCGCGATGGAGAGGTCCGGGACGATGTCCGGCTCCTGATGGATCACCCTGATCCCGAGCGCGTGAGCGTCGGCGGGCGAGCGCAGCGCGCGCGGCGCGCCGGCGACGATCAGCGCGCCCTGATCGGGCCGGAAAACGCCTTCGAAGATACGGACCAAGGTCGACTTGCCGGCGCCGTTCTCGCCGACCAAGGCGAGCGCCTCGCCGGGCCGGACGCCCAACGTCACATTGTCGAGCGCCTGAACGACGCCAAAGCGCTTCGACACCGCCTTGGCGATGAGAAACGGCGCGCCCGCCTCCCCATCCGGCGGGCGCTCCGGCGTCTCGAGCGCTGATTGTGTCGTCGTCATGTGGCGATCGCCAGCGAGGCGGGGCGGCCGCTGCGGCCGCCCCGACGGCTCATTTATGGCAGAGCTTGTCTTTGAAGCTGGGGAACGTGTCGGCGGAGATGAAATCCGCCGAGACATAGGTCGTCGTCGGCAACGGCTTGTTGTCTTTCACCGACGCATAGAGAAGCTGAATCGCCTGCGCGCCTTCCTTGCCGGAGTCGATATACATCGTGCCGCGGAAGCCGGTCGGCTTGCCGGATCCGAACGCGTCGCACGCCCGGCTGCCGTCGATCCCGACGCCGATGACGTCGTCCGGCGACAGGCCCTGGTTCTCGGTGGCGCGCACGCCGCCCAAAACGCCATCGTCGTTGCAGGAATAGAATATCCAGTGCTTCGCCTCGGGATGGGCGGTCAAGGTCGTCGTCACCGCCGAGATGGCGCTTTCCATGTGGTTGTCGTAGGGGATGTGCACGATGTTGCTCTTGTCGAAGCCCGGAACGGATTCGAGGAAGGCGGCCTCCGCGCCGTGATTGCGCCGCATGCACGTGTCGGCCTTCTGGTCTTCGATGCTGCCGATCCGGACATCCTTGAACTTGTCCCAGCCTTTGGCCTTATAGATTTTGGCCTCTTCGAGTCCGACCTGACGCCCGATATTCTCGGCGTTCATGCCGACATAGGGCACCATTTTCTTGTCGCTTGTATAGATGTCGTCATCGACGGCGATGAGTCGAATGCCGGCTTTCTGCGCCTTCTCCGCCACGACGGGGCCGAGCGCCTTATCGGGAACGACGATCGCGATCGCTTTCACCCCGTCTCCGACCATCGTATCGAAGGTCGTCAAGGCAAGATCGGCGTTGAACTGCACGTCTTGGGTCATCAAGCTCACGCCGAGCTTGGCCGCCTCCGCCTTGGCGCCGGCGACCTCGGCGACGAACCAAGGGTGCTCGCCCATCTTGTTGATGTAGCCCATCTTTACTTCGTCGGCCGCCGCCGAGGGCGAGATCGCCGCCGCCGCAAAGCCCGCGAACGCCGCCGCCGATAGGATGCGCTTCGTGGATTCTTTCATCGTCTCCTCCCGTGATAAGGCCTTGGCCGGCCATGAAGATCCGCTAATCGTGATAAAGCGCCGAACGGCCGCCATCGATGACGATGGTCGCGGCGTTGATGAAGGGCGCTTCGTCCGAGGCGAGAAACACCGCCGTCCATCCGACCTCTTCCGGCCGGCCGATCCGTTTCGGCGGATGGAGCGCGGAAGCCCGCCGCCTTTCCGCCTCGGGATCGGGAAACGTGTTCCAGTAATCGACCGCGATTGGCGTTTCGATATAGCCCGGCGCAATGGCGTTCACGCGAACGCCGCGCGCCGCATATTCGATGCCGAGGGCGCGGGTGAGGCCGACGACGGCGTGCTTGGCCACCGGATAGGGAAAGCAGCCGGGAATAATCTGGAACGAGTGGGTCGAGGCGATGTTGACGATCGCGCCCTGGCCGGCCTCGATCATCGCCGGAAGGACGGCGCGCGTGCAGCGCCAAACCCCGTCGAGATCGACCGACATGCAACGCGTCCAGTCCTCGTCCGTAGCGTCGAGCGGCTTTCGGAAAACATTGACGCCGGCATTGTTGACGAGAACGTTCGGGGCGCCGAACGCCGCGCGCGCCGCGTCATACATCGCGGCGACCGACGCCTCGTCGGTCACGTCCGTCTCGACGAACACCGCCTCGGCGCCGCGCGCCGCGAGCTTGGCCGCCATGGCCGAGCCGGTCGCCGGATTGATATCGGCGAGGACGACGCGCGCGCCTTCGCTGGCAAAGCAGTCCGCGATCGCGGCGCCGATCCCTTGCCCAGCGCCGGTGACGATCGCGACTTTGCCTGCCAACCGAGACGCCACGTCCATCCCATGCGAAAGATCATATCTTTCGAAGATAAGAACATATTTAATCGGGGCGGTCAATCGGCGACAGCCCTCGCCCCACGGCTCGGAAGTCAGGTTAACGCGGGTTTGGTATGGATTTTGTGTTGACGGGCCGGCGTGATTCGTTGGGCGCTCTGATTCGCGGAGCAAGCCCTCATGGAGATTTTGACCGTCGATTCCTGGGACGCAGCCTTTCCCAAGCCGCGTCTAGCGCTGCTGCTTGATCATTTCTCGGCGCTTTCGGACGACCGCGAACCGCAGCGGGTGATGTATCCGCTGCATGAAGTGCTGCTGCTGGTGACCTGCGCCACGATCTGCTCATGCGACGATTTCGACGACATTGTCCTTTGGGGCCAGCATCACCTGCCGTTTCTGCGCCGCTTCTCGGAGTTTCATTTTGGCGTTCCCTGCGAGCGCTGGGTGCGAGCGCTCTTCAACCGCGTCGATTCCGCCCTGTTCGCGCGCTGTTTCGAAAGCTGGACCGCCGCGCTGTGGCCGGAGCGGCACGCGTTCATCGCCATCGACGGCAAGACGGCGCGCCGCACGCATGACAAGCGCAGGGGGTTGAAGGCGCTGCACACGCTGTCGGCCTACGCGACCAACGCCCGGCTGACGCTGGCGCAGCTTTCGGTTCCCGAAAAGACCAACGAGATCACCGCCATTCCGGACCTGCTCGATCAACTCGCCGCAAGTAAACAGCTCGACGGCGCGCTGGTCACGATCGACGCCATGGGCTGCCAGAGCGACATCGCCGACAAGATCGTCGGCCATGGCGCCGATTATCTGCTGGCGCTGAAAGGCAATCAGCCGATCCTGGAGGCCGATGTGGCCGCCTATTTCGCCGCCGCGCCCGCCGCCGAACTGGTCACGAAAACCGCCGTCGAGAAAGGCCATGGCCGCATCGAAACGCGCGTCTACGCCGCCTCCAATAAGGTCGATTGGATCATCTCGGATCGGAGCTACCCCGGCGCGCCGCGCTTTCGAAACATCAAGACTATCGTCAGCGTCGCGGCGCGCATCGAACACGCCGACCGATGCAGCTTGGAGACGCGCTATTTCATTTCCTCGGCGCCGTGCCACATCGAACGACTCGCCGCCGGAATCCGCGGCCACTGGGGCGTGGAGAGCATGCACTGGCTGCTCGACGTCGAGTTCAAGGACGACCTCAGCCGCTACCGCCAAGGCCACGGCGCAAAAAACATGGCCATCCTGCGCCGCTTCGCCCTCGGCCTCGTCAGGGCCAACAAATCCAAAGGAAGCGTCAAGTCCCGACGCAAGGCAGCCGGCTGGAGCCCCAAATTCCTCCTCGAAATCCTTCAGATCAAATGACCGTTAACCTGGATTCCGTGCCGTGGC
>DATGLU010000592.1:0-3699 GCA_035294045.1 Roseiarcus sp.
TGCTCCTGGCCGCGGCGATAGACGATTGTCACCAATTCTGCGCCGAGCCGCTTGGACTGCACGGCGACGTCGATCGCCGTCATGCCGCCGCCGATCACCACGACGCGCCGGCCGACCGGCAGCGTCGAGAGGTCCTTGGCCTGGCGAAGCTTCGCGATGTAGTCGACCGCGTCGATCACATTGGCGAGCGTCGCCTCGTTGGCGAGGCCGAGCTTGTTGACGCCGGCGAGGCCGAGGCCGAGAAACACCGCGTCGTAATCGCGCTGCAGGCTTTTGAGGTCGATGTCGCGGCCGAGCGCGGCGCCATGCTTCACCGTGATGCCGCCGATCGCGAGGATGAAAGCGGCCTCCTTCTGCGCGAAATCGTTCGGCGTCTTATAGGCGGCGATGCCGTATTCGTTGAGGCCAGCCGGTTTTTCGCGCGCCTCGAAAATCGTGACGTCATGGCCGCGCTCGGCGAGCGCGTGGGCGCAGGCGAGGCTCGCCGGCCCGGCGCCGACAATCGCAACGCGCTTTCCGGTCGGCGCGGCGCGGGTATAGGGATTGCGGCCGGTCGCCATGATCGCGTCGGTCGCGTAGCGCTGCAACAAGCCGATCCGCACCGGCTTGCCCTCCGCCGCTTCGCGCACGCAAGCCTCCTGGCACAGCGTCTCGGTCGGGCAGACCCGGGCGCACATGCCGCCCATAATGTTCGCGTCGAGAATCGTCTTGGCCGCGCCGAGCGGATTGCCGGCGGCGATCTCGCGGATGAACAGCGGAATGTCGATCGAGGTCGGGCAGGCCTTCTGGCACGGCGCGTCGTAGCAGAAATAGCAGCGGTCGGCCTCGACATGCGCCTCGTGCTCGGTCAGGGGCGGATGAAGATCGGCGAAATTGGCCGCGAGGACGTCCGGCGGAAGCAATCCGGTCGCGACGCCCGGCGCGGCGATCTTTTCTTGAGCGGTCATGACAACCCCCTAACCGCCGCGGAGCGCTTGGCGGCGCGACGATCCTGACCAAACGGTCAAGATGCTCGCCCGCAAGTTAGAACTTGTCAAGATTATCCGTGAGGGCCCGCTCGGTCGGTCTCAGAACCGAAACGCCACCAAAATGGCGCCGGCGGCGATCAGCAGGACGCCGAGCCAGTTGGGCGCGGCGAGACGCTCGCCGAGAAAGGCGACGCCGAACAGGGCGACCAGCACCACGCTGAGCTTGTCGATTGGGGCGACCCGGGCGGCGTCGCCGATCTGCAGCGCGCGATAGTAGCAGAGCCACGAGGCGCCGGTGGCGAGGCCGGAAAGGACGAGGAAAATGGCGCTGCGCGGCGAAATCGCGCCGGCGTCGCGCCATTGGCCGCTCGCGGTGACGATCAGGGCGGCGAAGGCGAGAATGACGATCGTGCGGATGAAGGTCGCGAGATCGGCGCCGACATTCTCGACGCCGACTTTGCCGAAAATCGCGGTCAAGGCCGCGAAGACGGCCGACAGCACCGCCCAGAATTGCCAAAGGGAAAAAGCGCCGCTCATCGTCGACCTCGCTTTGCTCTGCAAAGTCGATTAATCACGCCGCTCGGGCGGCCGCCACTGGGGCGAGCGCCAGGTAGGTTGGGCGCAGCGCCGATCATCCCTTCTCCCCGCTTCGCGGGGCGAGGGGAGCGCTGCGCCGCTTTCTCGTCGAGGATGGGGATGGCGGTCGCTATCGACGCGAAAGACCTGATCGTCGTCACCGGCGCCTCGGGTTTTGTCGGCTCGGCGCTGGTCGAGGCGCTGCTTGCGGGGCCCGGCCAAATCCGCGCCGTGGTCCGGCCGGCCAGCGCCAGGCCGCCCGCGCCGCGCGAGCGCGTCGAGATCGCGCTTGCCGATATGCGCGATCCCGACGCGATGAAAGAAGCGATGCGCGGCGCGCGCTTTCTCTTCCATGTCGCCGCCGACTACCGGCTCTGGGCGCTTAACCCGCAGGACATCGTCGCCGCCAATGTCGAGGGAACGCGCGCCGTGATGAACGCGGCGGCGCAAGCGGGCGTCGAGCGCGTCGTCTATACGAGCAGCGTCGCAACGCTCGCGCCGAGGCGCGGCGCGCCGGCGGACGAGACCTGCGCGCTCGCGGAAAGCGAGGCGATCGGCGCCTATAAACGCAGCAAGGTCGCCGCCGAAAGGCTGGTCGAGGCGATGGTCGGGCAGGGCCTGCCGGCGGTGATCGTCAATCCCTCGACGCCGATCGGCCCGCGCGACGGCCGGCCGACGCCGACCGGCCGCATCCTGATCGAGGCCGCGTCCGGCCGCATGCCCGCTTATGTCGATACCGGCCTCAATCTCGTCCATGTCGACGATGTCGCGCTCGGCCATATCGCGGCGCTGCGATCGGGCCGGATCGGCGAGCGCTATATTCTCGGCGGCGACGATGTGACGCTCGGGCGGATGCTCGCCGACATCGCGTCTCTGGTCGGGCGGCGGCCGCCGCGCCTCAGCCTGCCGCGCGCGCCGCTCTTTCCGCTCGCCATGATCGCCGAGGCGTCGGCGCGGCTGACCGGCCGAGAGCCTTTCCTGACTCTGGACGGGTTGCGCATGTCGAAAAATCGGATGTTCTTCTCCTCCGCCAAGGCGGAGCGCGAGCTTGGCTATCGTCATCGTCCGTACCACGAAGCGATCAAGGACGCGCTCGATTGGTTCACGGCGAAGGGGATGCTAAACTAGCGCGGACCCTTCCCTTCTCCCCGCTGCGCGGGGCGAGGGGAGTACCGCAATTGGCGAAACGTAGTGACCGAAACCATTTTTCCGCACCGCACCGAGCATAGCGAGAACTTTCCCGTCGCCTCGCGGTTGATCGCGGCGCGCCATCGCGGCGTGATTCTCGCTTTCTATCGCTTCGTGCGCGCCGCCGACGATATCGCCGATCATGCGTCGCTGCCGCCGGAAGAGAAACTCGCGCGTCTGGACCGCATGGCCGCGGCCCTGAACGGCGAGAGCGACGACGCTCCGCAAGGGATCGCCTTGCGCGGCGCGCTGGCGGCGCGCGATTTGACGCCGCGCCACGCGCTTGATCTTCTTGCCGCCTTCCGTCTCGACGTGACAAAAAAGCGCTATGCCGATTGGAGCGATCTCATGGCCTATTGCGCGCTCTCGGCCATGCCGGTCGGGCGCTTCGTGCTCGACGTGCATGGCGAGAGCGCCGAATTGTGGCCGGCGAGCGACGCGATTTGCGCGAGCCTGCAAGTGATCAACCATTTGCAGGATTGCGGCGAGGACTATGCCGCGCTCGACCGCGTCTACTTGCCCGAGGAGACGCTCAGCCGTCACGGCGCGGTGGTCGCCGATCTCGGCGCGAAGAAAGCGCCGCCGGCGCTCCGCGCGGCGATCGTCGAGCTCGCCGGCCGTTCGGAAGCGCTACTCGCCGAGGGCGCCTCGCTGGCGACCGGCGTCAAGGATCTCCGCTTGGCCTGCGAGATCGGCGCGATCGTCCGACTCGCCCGCGCCAATTGCCGTCGGCTTGAGCGCCGCGATCCCCTGAGCGAACGGGTTCATCCGAGCAAAGCCGGCTTCATCGCGCTCGGCCTTGTCGGCGCGATCGCGGGCGCGGCGGCCCGCGCCGCTTCTCACGCGCCTCAGCGCGCCGGGAAACGCGCCGCATGAACGAGTCCACCGGCGTCGCGCGAAGCAGCTCCTTCTACATGGCGATGCGCATCCTGCCGCAGGACAAGCGGGAGGCGATGTACGAGATTTA
>DATGLU010000593.1:0-8982 GCA_035294045.1 Roseiarcus sp.
TCGACGAGCTCGATCCGCGCGCCCTTGCGCCCGGAAAGCTGGAGGTAGCGGATGGCTTGCATATCGACCGGGAAGAAGCCGCAAGTCGCGCCATATTCCGGCGCCATATTGCCGATCGTCGCCCGGTCGGCGACGGTCATCGCGTTCAGGCCGGGCCCGTAGAACTCGACGAACTTGCCGACCACGCCCTTCTTGCGCAGCATCTGGGTCACGGTGAGGACGAGATCGGTCGCGGTGACGCCCTCGCGCAATTCGCCGGTCAGCTTGAAGCCGACGACTTCCGGGAGGAGCATGGAGAGCGGCTGGCCGAGCATCGCCGCCTCCGCCTCGATGCCGCCGACGCCCCAGCCGAGAACGGAAAGGCCGTTGACCATGGTCGTGTGGCTGTCCGTGCCGACCAATGTATCGGGATAGGCGATTTCGACGCTCGCCTTCCCCGCCTTCTCCTTGCGCGTCCAGACCGTCTGGGCGAGATATTCGAGATTGACCTGGTGGCAAATGCCGGTGCCGGGCGGCACGACGGAGAAGTTGTCGAAGGCCTGCTGACCCCATTTCAGGAAGCGGTAGCGCTCCTGGTTCTGCTCGTATTCGCGCTTGACGTTTTGAGCCAAAGCCTTGTTGTTGCCGAAATAGTCGACGACGACCGAATGGTCGATGACGAGATCGACCGGCACGAGCGGATTGATCTTGTTCGGATCGCCGCCCAACGCCTCCATCGCGTTGCGCATGGCGGCGAGATCGACGACCGCCGGCACGCCGGTGAAATCCTGCATCAGCACGCGGGCCGGGCGGAAGGCGATTTCGTGCTCTTTCCTGCCGCGATTGTCGAGCCAGGCGGCGACCGCCTCGATGTCGCTCTTCTTGACCGTGCGCCCGTCTTCGTAGCGGAGAAGATTTTCAAGAACGACTTTCATCGAAAAGGGCAGTTGCGAAACGCCGGCGAGGCCGTTCTTCTCGGCGGCCTTCAAAGAATAGTATTCATAAGTCTTGGCGCCGACTTTCAACGTCTTGCGGCATTTGAAACTGTCGAGCGAGGTCATCGACATCGTCTCCGTCACGTTTTTGGGCAATCGGCAGGCCTTATAGATAAGTTCCCCAGGGCGGGCTACAGAAACAATCGTCGCGGAGCGCAAGGCTAGGCTGCGCAAAAAGGAGAGGGGATGCGGCTTCGCGCCGATCATATCGCCATTGAGCGCGGCGGCCGCCGGCTCTTTTCCGACCTCTCGTTCGAGCTTCAATCGGGACAGGCTTTGGCGGTGCGGGGGCCGAACGGCGCCGGCAAAACGAGCCTGCTGCGAGCGGTTGCCGGGCTTCTGCCTCTCGCCGAGGGCGCGCTCTCGGTCGAAGGCGGCGACGACGAGGCGCCGCTCGGCGAGGAGGCGCATTATCTCGGCCATGCCGACGCGCTGAAAAGCGCGCTGACCGCCAGAGAGAATCTCGAATTCTGGGCGGCGATGCTGGCGCCCGGCGGAATGATCGGCGGCAAGGCGCCGATGGGCGTTCCGGCGGCGCTCGATCGCGTCGGCCTTCACCACGCGATCGATTTCCCGGTCCATGCGCTCTCGGCTGGACAGAAGCGCCGCGTCGCGCTGGCGCGGCTGATGGTCGCCGCCCGTCCGCTCTGGCTGCTCGACGAGCCGCTGACAGCGCTCGATCGGGCGGCGCAAGAACGGCTGGGCGAGATCATGCGCGACCATCTGCAAGCCGGCGGCCTCATCGTCGCCGCCACCCACGCGCCGCTCGATCTTGAGATTTCGCGCGAATTGCGGCTTGAGGCCGCGCCGTGAGGAAAGCCGCCGCGGCGCTTTTCCTGCGCGAATGGCGCATCGCCCGGCGCATTGGCGGCGGCGCGGCGATCGGCCTGGTTTTCTTCCTGATTCTGGTGACCCTGATTCCCTTCGCCATCGGGCCGGATCTGCGCCTGCTCGGCCGGATCGGACCGGCGGTCCTATGGATCGCCGGGCTGCTCGCGACTTTGCTCGGCGTCGACCGGCTATTCCAAAGCGACGACGAGGACGGCTCGCTCGATCTGCTCGTTCACGGCCGCCTGCCGCTCGAACTGGTCGTTCTCGTCAAATGCGCGGCTCATTGGCTGGCCAGCGCTTTGCCGCTGGTCGTCGCTAGCCCGCTTTTCGGCCTGATGCTGGCGCTCGACGGCAAGGCGCTCGGCCTGGTCGCGGCGAGCCTCGCCGTCGGTACGCCGGCTCTGACGCTGATCGGCGCGATCGGCGCATCGCTCACCGTATCGCTGCGCCGCGGCGGCCTGCTCCTGGCCGTCGTCGCCTTGCCGCTGACCATCCCGGTTCTGATTTTTGGCGTCGCCGCCGCCTCGGCGGCGAGCGGCGGCGCGGCGCCGTTCGCGCCGCCCTTCCTGGCGCTCTGCGCCCTGACCCTCGCCGCGATCGCCGGCGCGCCCTTCGCCGCCGCCTGGGCCTTGCGTTTGGCGCGAGACTGAGCGCGCGCCGCCGCCTTGAGTTCGCGATCGTCCGGCGCATAATTGGCGGCGGCCTCGGATCGGGCGGAGATTTTCATGGCGGGATTCGACGACGATCTCTTTGGCTCGCCGCGCAAAGCGCCGACGGCGCACGAGATCGGCCAGGCGATCGACACGCTTTCCGTGCACGAGCTCGAAGAGCGCATCGAGTTGCTCAAGGCGGAAATCGCCCGACTCGAAGCGGCGATCAAGGCGCGACAGGCGACCAAGGACGCGGCGAGCGCCTTCTTCAAGCGCTAACGGGTCAGCGTCGCGCTTCATTTCCAAACGCGAACGGATCGCCGCGGCCGTCTTGTTTCGAGCCGCCTTCTTTGACCGGCCGTCCCCAAACGGAGCGTAAGAAAAGTTTTTCTATAAAGACTTTGTTGTCTGTTAGGACAAAATTAACAATTACACTTTATGAAAGATTTCATCCTGTTCTTCAGGATCTTCGAGTGGCTCCTGTCCACTCTGTTCGACGCCTCCCGTTTTTAACTCCCAAGCCGCCTTCGGGCGGCTTTCTTTTTGATTTGTTCATTGTGCTATACGTTTTGTTAACCTTATCAAAGAGTAAACGAGCAGCGTCGGCGCGACGGCGCTAACTTTGCGTCCGCTCCTTTAAAGATCGGCGCCGAAAAGCGCCGGAGACGAATGCGAGACTTCGAGAGTTCGGCGATGACGCGCTTTTTTGACCCTCCGACAATCTCCATGGTGAGGCCGGGCACGGTGTCCTTCATTCAGAAGCTCGCCGGCTCCAACGCCTTCAAAGCGATGTTCAAAGAAGGCATGGCCCTGGTCGAGGAAGCCGCGGCCTATCTCGACGGGCCAGGCCGCGAGGAATCGCGCCAATTGCGCCGGCCCGCCGCCTTGGCCTACGCCACCGAGAGCATGCGCCTGACGACGCGGCTGATGCAGATCGCCTCCTGGCTGCTGCTCCAGCGCGCCGTCAACGAAGGCGAAATGACGCTGGCCCAGGCGGCGACCGACAAGCATCGCGTCCGTTTGTCGCGCCAGGACATCGCCTGCGCCGCCGACATTTTTGAAGAGCTGCCCGACCGCCTGCGCGAGCTCAGCCTCAAGTCGCTGCGCCTGCAGGCGCGGGTGATGCATCTCGACCGCTGCCTGTTCGCCCGCGACGACGGGGTGACGATCAGCCCGAGCCCGATCGCCAGCCAAGTCGAGCGCCTGCGCGCCGCGTTTCAAACGGCGATGTAAGGCGGCAAGCGCCCGGCCTCGCTGCGCGCCGGGCGGCCCTTGCGCGTCTCACGTTTTGGCCCCATTGGTCGCCTAGCAAGGAGCGACCGCCGATCTGGGCGCCATGACGGATATCGAGAAAAGCCGGCTCTGTCTTCTGACGCCGCCTCTGACCGAGACGGACCTGGCTGATTTCGCGGCCTTGCTCGGCGACGTTCTTTCGGCCGGCGACGTCGCCTGCGTCCTCGCCCGCATCGCGCCGGGCTCCGAGGGCGACGCCAAGGCAATCGTCAGCCGCCTCGCCGCGATCGCCAGCCGCGCCGAAGCGGCGCTGCTCGCCGACAATGACGCGCGGCTCGCCGCCCGCGCCGGCGCCGACGGCGCCCATATCCACGGGCCGGGCGAGGCGCTTGACGAGGCGCTGAAGAGCCTCAAGCCGGAGCGGATTGTCGGCGCGGGCTTATTGCGCTCGCGCGACGATGCGATGCGCGCCGGCGAGAAGGGCGTCGACTACGTCATGTTCGGCGAGCCGCGCGCCGACGGGTTCATTCCGCCGGCCGAGCAGACCCTGGAGCGCGTCGGCTGGTGGGCGGAGATTTTCGAGCCGCCTTGCGTCGGTTTCGCCGCCCGGCTCGGCGACATCGCGCCGCTCGCGGCGGCGGGCGCCGATTTCATCGCGCTCGGCGACGCGATCTGGCGCGCCGACCGGCCGGCTGAGGCGCTCGCCCAGGCCCAGGCCGCTTTGCTGGCGCCGCAGGTCAATTGATGCGCCTGCGGCTCGTCTTGCTCGTCCTCGCCGCGATGGCGGCAGCCTCCGTCGCTTCGGCCCAGGAGACCAGCTTCGTGCTGCCGCCGCAGGCTGGCGGGCCGTCGGCGCCGGTCGGCCCCCAACCGGATTACGCCTTCGCCGCCTATCAGCGCGGCTACTACATCACCGCCTTCGAGGAGGCGATGAAAGCGCTCTCCCGCAATCCCAAAGACGCCGCGGCGATGACCCTGATCGGCGAGCTTTATCGCACCGGCGCGGGGATCAAGCCGAACGGCGCCGAAGCGGAGCGCTGGTACCGGCTCGCCGCCGATCTCGGCGACCGGCAAGCCCGTTTCGCCCTCGGCCTCCTTCTGCTCACCGGTCAAAATGGCGCGAAGAAGGACCGCGCCGCCGCCGCGGCGCTGTTTGAGCGGGCCGCGGCGCAAGGCCATGCCGGCGCGCTGTACAATCTCGGCGTGATGGCGCTCGAGGGCGACGAAAAGACCAAGCCCGATTTCGCCAAGGCCGCCGACGATTTCAAGCGCGCCGCCGAGCTCGGCGACGGCGACGCGGCCTATTCCTATGGCGTGCTGCTGCGCAGCGGCCGCGGCGTGCCGCTCGACACGGCCGAAGCCGCGCGCTGGATCAAGCGCGCGGCCGACGCCGGCGTGGTCGCCGGCGAAGTGGAATATGCGATCATGCTGTTCAACGGCGAGGGCGTCGACCGCGACGAGGCGGCGGCCGCCAAATTGTTCGGCAAGGCCGCCGCCCAGAACAATCCGATCGCCGAGAACCGCCTCGCCCATCTCTACGCGACGGGGCGCGGTGTGAAGCTGGATATCGCTCAGGCCGTCGCCTGGAATATGCTGGCGCGCGCCGGCGGGGTGAAAGACGCCGAGCTCGACAAGCTCGCCGAGGACTTGACGCCGCAGCAGCGCGCCGCGGCGCTCGAGACGGTGCGCCGGCAGACGATGTTCTGAATGACGGACAAGACAGCGGATGGCCGCGCCGGCAGGCCCGACGCGATGGGCGCGGCGTTCGATGCGGCGCGCGCCGCCGGCGCCGCAGGCGAGGTTCCGATCGGCGCGGCGATCGTGCGCGACGGCGCCGTCATCGCCAGCGCCGGCAATCGCACGATCGGCGATCGCGATCCGACCGCCCATGCCGAGATGCTGGCGCTGCGCGCCGCCGCGGCGGCGCTCGGCTCGGAGCGCCTCGCGGACTGCGACCTCTATGTCACGCTTGAGCCTTGCGCGATGTGCGCCGCCGCGATCTCCTTCGCCCGCATCCGGCGCCTGTACTATGCCGCGAGCGACGAGAAAGGCGGCGCGGTCGAGCATGGACCGCGCTTTTTCTTGCAGCCGACCTGCCACCATGCGCCGGACGTCTATGGCGGAATCCGAGCGAGCGAAGCGGCCGCGCTGCTGCGCGGGTTTTTCGCGGCGCGGCGGTGAGCAAAGGCCGACCGTCATTGCGAGGAGCAAGGCGACGAGGCAACCCATTCATAGGACTGTACTCTACGAGTGGATGCTTCGCTCCGCTCGCAATGGCGGCCACGCCCGTACCGCTAAACGCCGCCGCTCACTGGAATCAACGCGCCCGTAACCGCCCTCGCTTCGTCCGAGGCGAGGAACAGGATCACCGCGGCGAGATCGGCGGGCTTGACCCAATGGTCGAAATTGGCGGTCGGCATGGCGGCGCGGTTGGCGGGCGTGTCGATGACCGAGGGCATCACGGCGTTCACCGTCACGCCGCGATTCTTCAATTCATCGGCGAGGCTCTCGGTGAGCTTATGGACGGCGGCTTTGCTCGCCGCATAGGCGCCCATGCCGGACGCCGCCTTCAGCGCGCTTTGCGCGCCGACATTGACGATGCGGCCGGCGCCGCTTTCGAGCAGATGCCGCAGCGCCGCGCGCGACGCGTTTAGCGCCGTCTTGAGGTTCAAGGCGAAGAGAGAATCCCAGGTCGCGGCGTCGCCGGTTTCGATCGGCTCCCATTTGAAGCCGCCGGCAATGTTGATCAGCGCGTCGAGCCGCCCGAACCTGGCCTTGACCGCATCGATCGCCTTTTGCGCCCCTTCGGGCGTCGCCAAATCGACGCCGCCGAGCAGAAGAGCGTCCGGCGGAAGCCGTCCGACAAGGCCGGCGGGCGGCTGCGCGGCCACGTCGAGGGCGGCCACCGCCGCGCCGCGCTCGCCAGCTATGGCCGCGACGGCCCGCCCCAGCGCGCCGAAGCCGCCGGTGACGACGATTGTTTTGCCTTTCATCCCGCCCTCCATCTCGGAGCCGATCCGCGCCTAAGCCGAGGCTGAGCCATTGCGGCGATCTTGCCAAGGGCCGGGGCGCTGGCTATGACGGGCCGGCTTCAGGCACGCAAAAGCCGCCGCAATAGCTCAGCTGGTAGAGCACCTCATTCGTAATGAGGGGGTCGGGGGTTCGAATCCCTCTTGCGGCACCAAGCTTCTGAAAATTTGCAGGAGATAGCCGCAGGCCGCCAGTCCTGGACGTTGTCTCGCCGGCCGCAAGGTCCTGCGGAGACGACTCTTCCGGGGAGAGCGATACTGCTCTCATCCAAGAAAATCGACCCGGCCGCCGACCAAGTGATACATCGCGCCGACAATTCTGATTTTCTTGTCCTTTTCATATCCGGCCAGAATGTCGCTTTGATGACGGATCTCGTCGACCGTGCGCTGGACATTCGTCCGGGCGACCGCGTCGACAAAAGCGTCGTTCTTGCTGCTGCGGTCGCCTTCATACTGCGTCGCCGCCACCGCGGGTTTGATCTTGTCCAACAAGCCCGTCAGCTTGCCGAGCTGGACGCTGTCGATGGCCCCTTTGATCGCGCCGCATGACGTATGGCCCATAACCAGGACAACCTTTGCGCCGGCCGCAGCGCAGGCAAACTCCAAACTGCCGATCAGATCGTCATTCGCGACGTTTCCGGCGACGCGCGCGTTGAAGGTCTCGCCGATTTCCGTGTCGAAGACGATTTCGGCTGGCGCGCGCGAATCGATGCAGCTCAGGATCGCCGCGCCTGGATATTGTCCCGAAGCGGTTGCGCGCTTCTGCGCCAAGTAATCATGCGAGAGCATTTTGCCGCTGCGAAACCGATCGTTGCCTTGCTTCAGCAGGTCGACAATGTCGTCGGGCGTAAGCTTGTCTCGTTGCTCCTTGCTGAAGAAGGCGGCGAAGGAAAAGCTTGGCGCGGCGAGGCCGGCCGCCGCCAGCGCTCCCACGGTGAGCGCCGCCTTCAAAACGGTCCGGCGACCGCAGCCGCAGGATTTTCCCGCCGACTGGCGGCTCAATTCAGCGGCCATGATCCTGAGCGCCCCTGGCGATGGCCCGTATCGCGAAAGAATGCATCTGCGCGAGCGGCTGCGCAAGAGCCCGCGAATCAACCCTGCGGGAAGACGACAGCCCTGTCGCGTCGGCGCGTCGCGAGGCGTTGCCGTCGCCGGAGGCGGATCGTACCGCTTTCTAAGGTTCTACGCTTCCCGGCTTGCGCCGCCCGGTTCGCGGCGCTCTCGCGCGCGGCCGCCTCGCTATCCCTGACGCGGTGTGACTTCGAATCGCGCCCACATGCCGTGGCGCATATGGCCGGGCTGGTTGCACAGGAGGAGATAGGACCCTGGCTTCAAATCGAGTGTCAATGAACCCGACTTGCCTGGTTTCAATTCCGAAACCTCGCCGAGGCTTTTAATCTTGTCCTCGTCGACTTCCTCCGCTCGCGCGCCGTAAGGCAGCGCCGTGGCCGGCCGATCGGTTTTGACGACCAACATCTCATGAACTTCGGATTTGGATTTGTTGGCCACCTGGAACGTCACTTTGGCCGGCCGGCGCGGACGTCCGGTCCGGCTTGATCGCCATGCCTTTGACGGCGGGGCTGGTTGTCGAATCTTCGAGCGCCACTTTGACGGTCGTCGCCGCCTGCGCCCCATTCGCCAGCAAGGCGCAAGCCCCAACCAACATCGCCAGACCATAGCGTTCGAATCTCATGACGGTCTCTGTCGTCCAGCGCTGGGCGACAGAAAACGAGCGGGACAGCCACCGGTTCCCGCTGCGCTTAACTCGTCAAATTTTCCGCGACGGGTGAATCGCTTGGCGCAGTTAGCAGGCGCTCGTCGTCCCGACGACATTGCCCCAGAAGTCATAAACGGGACGGCCGGGACAGCCGGGAAAGGCGTAGTAGCCGGCGCCATAATCGCCGTCGAAATTGCCATATTCGTACGAGCGCGGCGCTCCATAGGGCGCGGCGGCGAGCGCGTCGCCTGTCGCGACCCCGGCGCCCCAGCCGATCCCGGCCCCGCGCCAGCCGCTATGCCAGGTTCCGCCGGCCGCGGAAGCGGGGCTGGCCGCCGCCGCGAGAGCGACGAGCGAAGCCGCGGCTGTCATTATGACCGATGCGCGCATTGTGATCTCCTCTTGGGGAGCGCGGAAACAATCCGCCCGGCTGTCAACAGAAGCCTGGCGCGATTGTTCGGCGCGGAAGCGCGTCACGCGGATTTGAGGGCGTGGTTTCCAGCTTTTCGAGCGGCATGCGCAAAAGTCGCGCAATCCCCTCCTCGCCG
>DATGLU010000594.1:0-8962 GCA_035294045.1 Roseiarcus sp.
CGAGGAGGTCTTCACCACGCCGCATGCGCGCCGCGTCGACGGGCATGTCGTCAGCACCAAGCCGCTCTCGTATCAAGGCTCGCTGATCGACAATATCCAAGTGCGCTTCGAGGCCGGCCGCATCGTTGAGGCGAAAGCCTCGCGCGGCGAGGAAGTGCTCAACAAAGTGCTCGACACCGACGACGGCGCGCGCCGGCTCGGCGAAGTCGCGCTGGTGCCGCATTCCTCGCCGATCTCGAAAAGCGGCCTCCTATTCTTCAACACGCTGTTCGACGAGAACGCCGCCTGCCACATCGCGCTCGGCCAATGCTATTCGAAATGCTTCCTCGACGGCGCCAAGCTGAGCCAAGAGCAAATCGCGAGGCGCGGCGGCAACAAGAGCCTGATCCATATCGACTGGATGATCGGCTCGAGCGAACTCGATATTGACGGGCTCGACGCGGATGGCGGAAGGACGCCGGTGTTCCGGAAAGGCGAGTGGGCGGCCTAGCCCCATCCTCCCCTGTTCCGCGAAGCGGAACGGGGGAGGGGGACCGCGCGTAGCGCGGTGGAGGGGGCCGCCGGCGGCGGGGATTATCCTGAGAGACCGGAGCCCCCTCCACCATGCTTCGCATGGTCCCCCTCCCCCGCTTTCGCGGGGGAGGAAAGGCGGCGCCTCCGAGTGAGCGGATCGTACCCTCGCTGCGCTCGCAGTGACGGCTGGATTCACCGTGTCAAGCAGGCGACGCGCTCGCCTTCCACCCGCGCCCGCGCAATCAGGCTCGCGGCCAGACGGCGCTGGAGCGCGCGCGGATGGGCCGGGTTGCGCTTGATCGGATTGGGCAGCGCGGTCGCCAGCAGCGCCGCCTCGCCGGTGGTGAGCTGGCTCGCGCGCTTGCGGAAATAGCGCTCGGCGGCGGCCTCGACGCCGAACAGGCCGTCGCCCCACTGCGCGATGTTGAGATAGATTTCGATGGTGCGGCGCTTGGTCCAGACTTTGCCGAGGACCAGCGCCATGCCGATCTCGATCGCCTTGCGGATATCCGAACGGCCCGGCCATAGAAAAAGGTTCTTCGCGACTTGCATGGTGATGGTCGAAGCGCCGCGCCTCGGCCCGTTCTTGCCTTCTTCCCGCAGCACTTCGCGCAAGGCGCCCCAATCGACGCCGTCATTCGTGCAGAAGCTGCCGTCCTCCGACGTGATCACCGCGGCCAGAACAGTCGGCGCGATCGCGTCGAGCGGCGTGTAGACCCGCTCGTAGCTCTTGCCTTCGGCGAGCCGGGCGAGCATCAGCGTCGAGACCGGCGGGACAAAGGCGTAGAGCGCGACGAGAAGGACAAAAAGACAGACAAGCGCGAGGACAAGCCACGCCGCCCCGCGCGCCAGCCTTGCGAGAAGAGAGCGGCGCTTGCCCATGCGGCAGTTTTGGCCAAGCCGAGGCGGAGAGGCAAGCGCTCCGCGCGGCCGACCGGCGCAAGGCGCCGTTCGCAGATGACCGCGCGCCGCCGAGCGACCAGACTGTCAACACAGAGGAGCGCAATCGGTCATTGTTGGAACGCTGGCCCATGTGCGCCGAGTGGAGAGGCTGTCAAGATGCGAAGCACCCGCCTTCGGCGGCGGCGCATCATAGGCGCGCTTTCGACGCGCCTATGACGCGCCGTCCTTGACAGCCTCTCCACTCGGCGCGTTTGGCTTGGCGTTCCAACAATGACCGATTGCGCTCCTCCTCACAGGTCTGAGCGCTCATCAGGACGCGGGCCGCGGCATACCTGTCAAGCCAAACGCGCCAAGCCGAAAATCCTGGGACCAACGCGCTTCTCTCCGCGCGCGCCGCTTGTCATCGGCGCCGGGGCGGCTAAGAACATCGCCTTCCATCCCGCTCTTCCGGCCATGCGAGGCTTCGCTGCCCGATCCGCGACTCTTTTCGATTCCCGCCGGCGCGCCGTTTCTCGCCAGCTTCGCCCGCGCGCTGCTGGATGGGCGCTTGGTCGAAGGCTTCCCCAGCGACAGCGGCCCGTTTGCTTTGGCCGCCGCGACGATCTATGTGCCGACGCGGCGGGCGGCGCGCGCGCTCGGGGAAGCGTTGCGGCAAGCGAGCGGGGGGCTAAGCCTGATCCTGCCGCGCATCGCGCCGCTCGGCGCGTTCGAGCCGACCCAGGACAGCCGGCTATTCGAGAGCCCCGAGACTGCGCGCGAGGCGCCGCTGGCGATCTCGGCGCTCGACCGGCGGATGGCGCTGGCCCGGCTGACCCAGGCTTGGGGTCGCGCCCTCAAAGGGGCGATTCGCTCCGTCGACGCGAGCGGCGCGCTCGTCTTCCAGGCGAGCGAATCGCCGCTCGTCGTCGCCGGCCCGGCCCAGGCCTTCGCCCTGGCCGGCGATCTCGCCGCGCTAATCGACGACATGACGATCGAGGGCGTCCCTTGGGAGCGGCTCGAAACGCTGGCCCCCGGCGAATTCGACGCCTATTGGCGCATTACGCTCGACTTCCTCAAAATCGCCGCCGCGCATTGGCCGAAATATCTCGAAGAGCGCGGCCTGATCGACGAGACGGCGCGCGGCGCCCGGCTGGTTAAGGACGAGATCGCCCGCCTCGAAGCCGGCGGATTCGGCGGCCCGGTCATCGTCGCCGGCTCGACCGGCGCGCGGCGGGCGACGGCGGCGCTGATCGCGGCGGTCGCCCGCGCGCCACGAGGCGCGGTGGTGCTGCCCGACCTCGACCTCGCCCTGGACGAAAAATCCTGGGCGATGATTGGCGGCCAGCAGATCGCGACGCATCCGCAAGCCGGATTGTCGCGCCTGCTCGACGAGATCGGCGCGACGCGCCAGGAGGTGCGCGAGATCGGCGTCGTCTCCGCCCCGCTCCAGGCGCGGGCGCGCCTCCTCAGCGAGGCGCTGCGGCCGGCCGATTCGACCGAGCTTTGGCGACGCCGCGAAGACGCGCTGGCCTCGGACAGAATCGGGGAGGCTCTGTCGGGGTTAAGCGTGATCGAAGCGGCGGACGAGGCGGAAGAGGCGCTGGCCCTCGCCATCGCCATGCGCGAAGCCCTGGAGACGCCGGGCAAGACAGCCGCGCTGATCTCCCCCGATCTCGGCCCGACGCGGCGGGTCTCAGCCGAGCTTGCGCGCTGGGGCGTCACGCCGGACGTCTCGGCCGGCCGGACCTTGCGCGAAAGCGCTGCTGGCGTTTTCGCCAGCTTGATCCTCGCCGCGGCCCAGTCGCGCCAGCCGCTCGATCTGATCGCTTTGCTCGACCATCCCTTGACCCGGCTCGGCCGGCCGAGGCCTGTCCTCGACGCAGCGGCGAGGGCGCTGGAGCTTGGCGTGCTGCGCGGCGTCCTGCCGGCGAGCGGCCTCGACGATCCGCAGCGCCTCTTTGCGGCGGCGCGCGGCGCGGCGAAAGGCGGCCGCGAAGACGGCGCGCGGGCGCGCCTGAGCGAGCGCGATTGGCGCAGCGCCGAGGCGCTGCTCGCCGACATTTTGCGCGGCTTCGCGCCGCTCGGCGCGCTTGGCGCGGACGCGCCGCTGGCGATGCATATCGCCGCCCATCGCGAGGCGCTGACAGCGTTCAGCCAGGACGAGGCGAGCGTCGACCGGCTGACCGCGACCGCCGACGGGGCGGCGCTCGCCGCCCTGCTCGCCGACTGGCGCGCCGCCGCGCCGGCGGATTTCGCGATGGGCGCCGCCGACTACCGCGCGCTTTTCGACGCGGTCGCCGGCGAGACGGCGACGCCCGAGCCGGCAAGGGCGCAAAGCCGGCTGCAGATCCTCGGCCTGCTCGAAGCGCGGCTCCTTTCATTCGATCTCGCTTTGCTCGCCGGCCTCGACGAGACGGTCTGGCCGCCCGCGGCCGAGACCGACGCCTTCCTCAACCGGCCGATGCGCGAACAGCTCGGCCTGTCGCCGCCCGAGCGCCGCATCGGCCAGACCGCGCATGACCTCGTCGCCGCGCTCGGCGCGCCGGAAGCCATTCTCTCGCGCGCCAAGAAGCGCGCCGGCGCGCCGACCGTCGCCTCGCGCTTCGTGCAGCGCCTCGCGGCCGCCGCCGGCGCCGAGGCTTTCGATGCGGCTCTGGCGCGCGGCGAGCGCTATCTTGCTCTAGCGCGCGCCATCGACCGGCCGGCCGCGTTCGTGCGCGCGGCGCGGCCGCGCCCGGCGCCGCCGGTCCGGCTGCGGCCGGCGAAGCTCAGCGTCACCCGCATCGAATCTTTGCGCCGCGACCCTTATGGGATTTACGCCGAGCGCATTCTGAGACTGAAGCCGCTCGATCCCATCGGCCAGCCGGCCGGCTACCGGGAAATCGGCATTGAATGGCACGCGGCGCTCAGCGAATTCACGACGGCCTATCCGAGCGGCCCCCTGCCCGACGAGGCGCGCGGCCGCCTCATGGCGATCGCCCGGGCGCGATTCGGCGACCTGCTCGAAGACCCGAATTTCCGCCTGCTGAATTGGCCGCGCATCGAGCAGGGGCTCGAATATTTTTTGAGCTTCGACAGCGAGCGGCGCGAAAATCTTTCGCGCATCCTCTCCGAAGAGTCGGGCAGCCTCGCCATCCCGCTCGGCGACGGCTCGCAATTCACGCTCACGGCGATCGCCGATCGCATCGAGATCACGCGATGGGGCGCGCTGTTTCTGGTCGACTACAAGACCGGCGCGCTGCCCGGGGTCAACGAGGCGAGGGTCGGCTTTGCGCCGCAATTGACGCTGGAAGCGGCGATGATGGCGCGCGGCGCCTTTCCGAACGCGCCGGCGCAGGCGCCGCTCGGCGCGATGTACCTCAAGCTTGGCGGCGGCAAGGGCGGCGATCGGCGCGATCTGAATTTCAAGGACGACGCCACCTTGGCCGAGGTCGCCGAGGAGCATTACGCCGCGCTCGTCGCGATGCTCGATCAATTCCGCGACCAGGCGACGCCCTATCTGCCGCGGCCCTATCCGAAATTCATCGGCGCGTTCGGCGTCTACGATCACCTGGCGCGGGTCAAGGAATGGTCGGCCTCGGGCGGGCTGGCGGAGAACGAGGAGGCAGCCTCGTGAACGCGCCCGTTGAAGCGGCGAAGTTGGGCTCGGGGGGCGCCGATCCGCAGGCGCGCGCCTCCGACCCCGGCGCCTCGGCCTGGGTCACCGCCAATGCCGGCTCGGGCAAGACCCACGTCCTCGTCCAGCGCGTGCTCCGGCTCCTGCTCGAAGGAACGCCGCCGTCGCGCATCCTCTGCCTGACCTTCACGAAGAACGCGGCGGCCAACATGGCCGGCCGCATCTTCAAGACGCTGGCGAATTGGACCAGCATCGATGACGAGGCCTTGGCCGGCGAGATCGCGAAATCCGGCGCCAAGCGGCCGGACGCCGCCCGGCTGGCGCTCGCCCGGCGGCTTTTCGCCCGCACCATCGAATCGCCGGGCGGGCTGAAAATCGAGACGATCCACGGCTTTTGCGGCCGCCTGCTGCGGATGTTCCCGTTCGAAGCCAATGTCGCGGCGGGCTTCCGCGTCGTCGAGGAGCGCGAGGCCAAGCAATTGCTGAACGCGGCGCAAGAAAGCGCCCTCGCCGAGCTGGCGCGCGACCCCGTCGCCGCGGCAAGGCTGCGCGCCTTGGCGACGGAGACCGGCCGGCAAGGGCTCGACGCCTTGCTCGGCCAAGCGCTCCAACTGCGCGCCGCCATTCAGGAGGCGATTCTCCATTGGGGCGACGCCGCCGCCTATGGCGAAGCCTTGCGCGTCCGGCTCGGCCTGGCGCCGCGCGAGGACTCGGCCGCGGTCGAAGAAAGCATTCTGAGCGGCCTCGGCGACCGCCATGCGAAGCTGCGGATCGCCGCCCAACTCGGCGAGGGATCGGTCACCGACCAGGAGCGCGCCGCCGCGTTGCGCGCCGCGGCGGCGGCTACGGACCGCGCGGCGGCAGTCGCCGAGTATTTCAAGATTTTCTTCACCCGCGAGGGCAAGCCGCGCGGCGGCGAAGCCGGCAAGCTCGTCACCAACGGCGTCGCGAAGAAATATCCGTCGCTCGACGGCCTGTTGCGGCGCGAGCAGAACCGGCTGATCGGACTCTGCGAGAAGCTGAAGGCGGCGCGAACCGCCGAGCGCAGCCTCGGCCTGGTCCTCGTCGCCGAGCGCGTCCTTGCCGCCTATGCGCGGCTGAAAGCCGAGCGCGGCTTGCTCGATTTCGACGATCTGATCGAGCGCGCCAATGCGCTTCTCGAGCGGACCGACGCGGCCTGGGTCCTCTTCAAGCTCGATTCCGGCATCGACCACATCTTGGTCGACGAAGCGCAGGATACGTCACGCGAGCAATGGCGAATTCTCAAGAAGATCGCCGAGGATTTCACGGCGGGCAAAAGCGCGCGAGAGACGCCGCGCACGTTCTTCGCGGTCGGCGACGATAAGCAGTCGATCTTCTCGTTCCAGGGCGCCGCGCCCGACATGTTCGCCGAGATGCGCCGCCTCCTCCAGAAGCGGCATGACGACGCCAATCTGCCGTTCGCGCCGGTCTCGCTGACCCTTTCGTACCGCTCCGCCAAAATCGTGCTCGACAGCATCGACGACGTGTTCCTGGTCGAGCGGACTTGGCGCGGCCTCACCGCCGACAACGAAGCGCCGCCGCCGCATGTCGCCTTCCGCGGCTATCTGCCGGGCCTGGTCGAAGTCTGGCCGCCGATCGGCGGCGAAAAGGAGCCGCTTGAATCCGACTGGCGCCTGCCGCTGGATGCGCCGGCCAATCAGGACCCGCCGGTTCTCCTCGCCCGCCGCATCGCCAAGCTCATCGCCGATTGGCTGAAGCCGGGCTCGACGGCGCGGGTGCATGATCCGCAGACGAAAGCGCCGCGGCCGATCCGGCCGGGCGACATCCTCATCCTGGTGCGCGCCCGCGGCGCTTTTTTCGAAGCGATGATCCGCGCCTTGAAAGAGGCCCAGGTGCGGACGCTGGGCGCCGATCGGCTGCTGCTCAGCGATCATATCGCGGTGATGGACCTCATGGCCGCAGGCAAGGCGGCGCTTAACGCCGACGACGATCTTTCGCTCGCCGCGGCGCTGAAATCGCCGCTTTTCGGCTTCAGCGACGACGACCTCATCGCGCTTGCGCCGGAGCGCAAAGCGTCGCTCGCCGACGCGCTCGTCGAAAGCCTTGACGACAGGCATCGCGCGGCGGCGCGCCGGCTGGCGCTGTGGCGCGAACGCGCCCGGGCGCTCTCCCCGTACGATTTCTACGCCCGGCTGCTCGGCGAGGAAGGCGGCAAGCGCGCCATGCTGGGCCGCCTGGGCCCCGAAGCGGGCGACGCGATCGAGGAATTCCTGTCGCTCGCTCTGGCCTTCGAACGGCGCCAGCCGCCTTCGCTGATCGCCTTCCTGGCCGAAGTCGCGGCCGCCGACGTTTCGATCAAGCGCGACATGGAGGAGAGCGGCGACGCGGTCCGGGTGATGACCGTGCATGCGGCCAAAGGCTTGGAGGCGCCGGTCGTTTTCCTGCCGGATACGTGCTCGCCGGCCGCCCGCGAGGAAGGCGGCCTGTTCGCCCTTCCGGCGCAGCAGGACGCCGATCCGCCCTTCGTCGTCTGGTCGCCGCGCAAGGCGGAAGATCCGGAGGCGGTCGCCGCGGCGCGTGATAAAAAGCGCGAAGAGGCCCGCGGCGAGCACCGCCGACTGCTCTATGTCGCGATGACCCGTGCGGCCGAGCGGCTCATCATCGCCGGCTATCACGGCGTCAAGGGGCCGGCCGAGGATTGCTGGCGCGACCTGATCCTGGCCGGCCTGGCCAACGCCCTGACCGAGGCGCCGGCGCCATGGAGCGCGGCCGAGACGATCTTGCGCCGCGGCGCCGGCGCGAGCGAGCCGGCGGCGGCCCCCGCCGCCGCGGCCCGGAGCGAGGCCGAGGCGCCGCCCGTCTGGCTGAGCGCGCCGGCGCCGCCCGGCCCCGCGCCGCTTGCGCTGACCGCCGCGGCCGGCCGCGCGCCTTTCGCCGCCGCAGAGGGCGCGGCGGCGAACCGGCTTGAAGCCGGACGCCTGAGCCACGCCTTGCTGCAATACCTGCCGGATGTCGCGCCGGCGCGCCGGGGCGAGGCCGGACGGCGCTACCTCGCCAGCCGCAGCGTCGGCCTCGGCGAAGAGGAGCGGGAGGCGATCCTCGGCCGCGTTCTGGCGCTTCTCGGCGACGCCAGTCTCGCGGCGTTGTTCGGACCGGCGTCGCGGGCCGAAGTGACGATCGCCGCCGAATTTCCCCGGAAAGACGCGCCGCCGGCGCCGTTCGTCGGCCGGATCGACCGCCTGGCGATCCTGCCCGACCATGTCGCGATCGCCGATTTCAAGAGCGGCGCGCCGCGGCCGGGCGCGGCGCCCCCGGCCGATTACATCGCCCAGCTCGCGCTGTACCGCGCCGCTTTGCTGCCGCTTTACCCCGAACGGCCGGTCCGCGCCTTTCTCGTCTGGCTCGATTCGGCGGAATTGATCGAGATCGACCCGGAGGCGCTCGACGCCGCCTTCGCGGCGCGGTTAACGGGCGCTTAGATCAGCAATATCAATATATTATATAATAAGCAGTTCGCCTGGGCATTTTCCACAGGGCGGAACTTTCTTGCTTTTCCCTTAAAGTCGCCCCATCGGAGGAGCGCCGCCGCCTTGAAGTGGACGTATTTTCAAAGGATTGGTTAGCGCGATGATGAGTAGAGTTCCGCGAATGCACGCGGCGGGTCGGGCGTTTTTTTGCTCTCTCGCCCATGCGCTCAGGGGACCGCGGCGGACCCCACTCACCGAGCCAGGTCGCGCGGGCGCCGGGTTGGCGCTGGGCTTCGTACTGGCTTTGACCGCGCCGGTTTTCGCCGAGGACGCGCTCCAGCCGGATCGAGCCGGCGAGGAGCCGCAGCATGCTGCGACGCATGGCGCGAGCCCGCACGGCATGGTGCGCTATCCGAAGCCCGTCATGCATAATGGCCGCCTGGTCCTGTGGCATGGCGCCTGGCGTGGTCATCCGCGGCCTGGCCGCGCCGCCGCGACCGCG
>DATGLU010000595.1:0-4617 GCA_035294045.1 Roseiarcus sp.
GAGCGTCGCGCCGGTCATCTCGGCGAGGTCCTGCCGGGTGATCGGAAAGGTGATCTCGATCCCGCTTTCGGCTTTGCGGCCCGATTGATTGGCGATACGCAGCAGCGCATGCGCGACGCGACGCTCGACCTGCTCGGTCGACATCTCGACCACCCGCGCATGCGCGTCGCTCAATCGGCTGCCGACGGTCTGCAGCGCCGAAGAGGCGAGGGAAGGAAAGCGCGCCACCAGTTTCGGCCAGGCGGCGGAGGGCCAGAGAAGGGCCAGGCAATCGACCACCGCCGTCGCGGTCGCGGGATAGGTCCCGCGGCCCATCTGCACGGCGATGCCGAACAATTCGCCCGGCGCGACATAGCGGACGACGACCTGCTGGCCGGCCGGCGTGATCTTCGTCACCTGAAGATGGCCGTGCAGCAAAAGAAAGAAAAACGAGGCCTCGCCGCCCTGCTCGAAGACCGCCGCCCCCTTTGCGTAGCGCTGGGCGCGCGCCTCTTTGAGCAGCGCCTCGACATCGCCGGGCGGCCAGCCTTCGACCAGCGGCATTCCGGCCAGGACGGATTTGTCGAGCGTCGTCATGTCGCGACCCTATGCCAAGGCTTTTTGCGCGCCGGGCCCTTCCCCATCGCGTTGCAATTTGTCCTACCGCAAAGACCGCGCCCGGCCAAACAGCTACGCCATCCCCGTTTCCAATCGGTCTTTCCAGAGGATGACGTCAATGTTGAAGCCGCTGCTCATCGCCGCGCTCGCGGCGGCCGCTTTCAGCCTCTCCGCCTCGGCGGCGGAGGTGCAGGTGAAGATGCTCAACAAGGGCGCGGAAGGCGCGTTCGTCTTCGAGCCGGCGCTGGTCAAGATCGCCCCCGGCGACACGGTCCGGTTCGTTCCGACAGACAAGGGGCACAATGTCGAATCGATCCCCGGCATGATCCCCGAAGGCGCCGCGCCCTTCACGGGCAAGATGGGCGAGGAGACAGTCGTCGTCTTCGAGAAGACCGGCGTCTATGGCTACAAGTGCAAGCCGCACTACCCGATGGGCATGGTCGGCCTCGTCGTTGTCGGCGCGCCCGGCAATCTCGACGCCGCCAAGTCGGTCGTCCAGCCCGGCAAGGCCAAGGCGGTGTTCAGCGCGCTGTTCGACAAGCTCGCGGCGACGGCCGCGAGCGCTCAGTAGCCAGCGCGGCGAAACCCGAAAGGAGAAATGCCATGGCTCCGATCCCCCGCTTGCAGCCGACCTCCGGCCCGGCGCTGTTCTCGGCCGGATTCCGGCCTTTCTTCCTGTTCGGCGCAGTCTGGGCCGGAATCGCCATCGCCCTGTGGCTGCCGGCCTATTTCGGCAACCTGACGATCGCCACGGCCTTTTCGCCGCGCGACTGGCATATGCATGAAATGCTCTATGGCTATGTCGCGGCGATCGTCACCGGGTTCCTGCTCACCGCGATCCCCAATTGGACCGGCCGCCTGCCCTTGCAAGGCCGGCCGCTTGCCGGGCTTGTCGCGGCTTGGCTGGCCGGCCGCGTCGCGATCGCGTTCTCCGCGCTGATCGGCGGATGGATCGCCGCCGCTATCGACCTTTCCTTCTTGGCGCTGGTGATCGCGGTTTCGGCGCGCGAGCTCAGCCATAGCAAGCAAAGCCACAATCGGCGGGTGCTTGTCGCGGTGCTGATCCTGTTCGCCGGCAACGCCACTTTCCACGCCGAGGCGCTGTTGCGCGGCGCGGCCGATTACGGCGTCAGGATCGGCCTCGCGGCGATCTTGCTCCTGATCATGCTGATCGGCGGGCGGATCGTCCCGAGCTTCACGCGCAACTGGCTGGCGCGCGAAAATCCCGGCCCGCTCTCGGCTTCGCCGGGCCGGTTCGACCTGATCGCCATCGCCTGCGGCGCCGCCGCGCTGCTTTGCTGGATTGTTGCGCCCGAAACTCCGATTGCCGGCGCCGCGCTCGTTGTCGCCGGGGCGCTGCACGCCGCGCGCCTGGCGCGCTGGCGCGGCGAACGGACCTGGCGCGACCGCCTCGTCCTGGTTCTGCATGTCGCCTACGCCTTCCTGCCGCTGGGATTCGTTGCGACCGGTCTCGCCGCTTTCGGCCTGGCGCCGAGCTCGGCCGGGATTCACATTTGGACGATCGGCGCGATCGGCGGCATGACGCTCGCCGTCATGACCCGGGCGAGCCTCGGCCATACCGGCCGCGCGCTCGTCGCCAGCCCCGCGGCGCAAGCGGTTTACGCGCTGATCGTCGCGGCGGCGCTGGCGCGGGTCTGCGCCGCGATGCACCCCGATTGGAGCGTCGCGCTGCTCATCGCCTCCGGCGTCGCCTGGATCGCCGCCTTTGCCGGCTTTGCCGCCAGCTATTGGACCATTCTGACCCGGCCGAGGAAGACGTACCAGAATTGAATGGCCGCGAGCGAACAATCCATTGTAAGGCGACGCCCTGCGGATGGATTGCTTCGCGTCGCTCGCAATGACGGGCGGGTCGCCTTAACTCTTCGGGACGTTCCGCTCCAATTCGGCGAGCCAAATGTCGGCATGCGCGTCCGAGGGGGCGCGCCAATCGCCGCGTGGCGACAGCGATCCGCCCGAGGTGATTTTCGGCCCGTTCGGCAGGGTCGAGCGCTTGAACTGATTGGCGAAGAAGCGGCGCAGGAACATTTCCAGCCAATGCCGGATCTCCGCCAGCGAAAACGCGCGCCGGTCCTCATCGGGAATGTCGGCCGGCCATGAGCCGCGACCGGCGTCGCCCCAGGCGTTGTGTGCGAGAAAGGCGATTTTGGACGGCCGAAAGCCGTAGCGGGTCAGATAGAAAAGATTGAAATCCTGCAAAGAATAGGGGCCGACAACCTGCTGCGTCGACTGGATCGGACGATCGGCGGAGGGCGGCGTCAATTCCGGCGAAATTTCCGTCGCGAGGACGGCGCGAAGAACCGCCGCGGTCTCGTCGCTGACGTCGCCGGACCGAGCGACGAAGCGAATCAAGTGCTGGATGAGCGTCTTCGGCACCGAGGCGTTGACATTGTAATGCGACATATGATCGCCAACGCCATAGGTGCACCAACCGAGCGCGAGTTCGGAAAGATCGCCGGTCCCGACGACCAGGCCGCGATGCTGGTTGGCCAGGCGGAAGAGATAGTCGGTACGCAAGCCCGCCTGGACGTTTTCAAACGTCACGTCGTAAACCGGCTCGCCCTTGGCGAAAGCATGGCCGAGATCGCCGAGCATCTGGCGCGCCGCCGGCCGGATGTCGATCTCCTCGCCCGTCGCGCCGAGCGCGCGGATCAGCGCCCAGGCGTTGGCTTTCGTCGCCTCGGATGTCGCAAAGCCGGGCAGCGTATAGGCGAGCACGTTTTTTCGATCGCGGCCGAGCAGGTCCATCGCCCGCGCCGCGACGATCAGCGCCTGGGTCGAATCGAGGCCGCCCGAGACGCCGATCACGGCGCGCTCCGCGCCGCTCGCCGCGAGGCGCTGGGCGAGGCCTTGCACCTGAATGTTGTACGCTTCGTAGCAATCGGCGCGCAGCCGCGCCGGGTCAGCCGGCACGAAGGGAAAGCGCTCGATCCGACGCCGTAGCGCCACCGGCGCCTCGACCGCGTCGAGACGGAACGAGGCTTCGCGAAACGGCGGCGCCTTGCCGAGCTCCTGGCGCGCGCAATCGCCGAAACTGTTGATCCGCATCCGCTCCTGCCGCAGCCGGCCGAGATCGACATCGGCGCTCGCCATCGCCGCGCCGCGCGGAAAGCGCTCGGTTTCGGCAAGGAGATCGCCGAGCTCGAAAATCGCCGCCTGCCCGTCCCAGGTGAGATCGGTGGTCGATTCGCCCGGACCCGCGGCTGAGTAAGCATATGCGGCGATCGCGCGCGACGAATGGCTGGCGCAGAGCAGCCGCCGCACATCGGCCTTGCCGATCGTGATGTTGCTCGCCGAGAGATTGAGAAGGATTTCGGCGCCGGCTAAAGCGGCGTAGGTCGAAGGCGGCAGCGGCGCCCAAACGTCCTCGCATATCTCGACATGAAACGTGAATGGCGCGAATCCGGACGAGCGGAAGAGAAGATCGACGCCGAACGGGACTTTTCGTCCGGCGATCGTCGCCTCCCGCCCGACAATTCCGGCGCCCGAGGTGAAATGCCGCCGCTCGTAGAATTCACGATAGTTCGGCAGATAGGTCTTCGGCGCGATCCCGAGAATGGCGCCGCGATGGATGATGACGGCCGTGTTGTAGAGCCGGCCTTCGACTCGCAGCGGCGCGCCGAGCGCCAGCGCCGAAAACAGGTTTTGCGAAGCAATCGCGATCCTGTCGATCGCCCTTTCGACTGAATCGAGCAGCGCGTCTTGAAACAGGAGATCATCGATCGCGTAGGACGACAGGCCAAGCTCGGGAAACAGCATCAAGGCGATCTTCTCGCGATCGCCGATTTCGGCGAGCCGCAACGTCGCCGACGCCGCAAAATCCGGATCGGCGACGCGGGCTTCCGGCACGCAGGCGGCGATGCGGATGAATTCGTGACTATAAAGCGAAGAGAACGCCGCCATCGCGGTGAGCCTTTCCGTTCGAAAATCGCTTTGCCGCGGCCAAGCGCGGAGGGACCGTAAGGCTTGCGGCCTTGATTTCAAAGCGGGCCGTCGGATCGC
>DATGLU010000596.1:0-5355 GCA_035294045.1 Roseiarcus sp.
ACGAAAAGCTCGATCAGGCGATCGACGATTCCTTCCCCGCCAGCGACCCGCCGCCCACCTCCCCGACCACGACCGGCGCTCCGAAACAGGCGGAGCGCAAAATTGCAAAGGAAGGACGAGAGCGCGGGAAGTCGGCGTGAGAATCGGCGACGCCCGGCGCGCTGATCGGCGCCTGATTTGTAGCCGCGGTCGCTGACCGCGGCCTGCCGCGCCTCGCTCAAGATACAGCGTCTCGTAGGCCTCACTCCGACGTGGAGCGCAGCAGCGTCTCTTTAGCGGAACTTAGATGGGCGCGGCACGCGAGCTCGACGAGCGACGCATTGCGACTGAGCAACGCGTCGATATAGGTCAGATGCTCGCCGATCGCCACCTCGTTTCGCTGCCGTTCGTCGCGCTTGTTCCATTGATAATGATAGTGGAAGATCAGGGTTATGATGTCGTAAAAGCCATCGATGAAACGGTTCGGCGCGACTGAATTGATGAGCCGGTGGAAACGGCTGTCAAGATCAGAAAAGTCATGGTACCGGGAATCGATTTGGCCCAGCAATTCGATATGCTCACCGCGAAGGAGCTCTATCTCTCGCCAGAGCGTTGATTGTTCCGGTAGGCGCGCGAAGGCTTTTGCCGATCGCAGTTCGAACATTTCACGTATCTCGAACAGTTCGAGCGCGAAGCTGGCGGTGAATCCCTTGAAGACCCAGCCGGCGTTCGGACGCTTCTCGATCAGCCCATAGCTCTGAAACCGGTTCAGGAATTCGCGAATCCCGGTCGTCGCGACGCCGAATTGCCTGGCGAGTTCGAGCTCGTTGATCGTCGTACCCGGGCGCGTGTTGTCCCTGAGCATCCATTCCATAAATCGTTTTTCAACCTGGGCGGACGCGGGGACGGTCTCGGCCGCCGGAAACGGGCGCAGGCCATTGAGAGCGCGGCTGACGGCTCGGCGCCGTCCGCCCCCCGTCAGCGCCCCTTGCAAGGCAAGCGCCGCAACGATTTTGCGCACCGTCGTTCGGCTCACGCCGAGTCGCGCGCTGAGGGCGTTTTCTGAAGGGAGCGCCTGACCTTCACCGAGTTTGGCGATGATTTCCAAAGCGTCGTTGAATGCGCGTTTGTAGACGGTCTCTGCCTTCATTGCGGAGCATCCTGAATGTTTTTGATCTTAATCCATAAAAAACAATTTGACCACGCCGATATTTATGATTTTTTTGTATAAGAAACGATCTAGGGGTACGGAAATGCGCGGGGACTGCTTCCGGATGGCCGCGCTGTCGGACGGGCGGGCGTGGTGACGCCGATTCTTGAAATCCGCGAGCTTCGCAAAAGCTTCGGCCCGGTCGAGGCGCTGCGCGGGGCCGATCTCAGCCTTCGCGCCGGCGAGGTCCTGGCCATTGTCGGGGATAACGGGGCCGGCAAATCGACTCTCATCAAGCACATTTCGGGCGTCTATCGGCCGGATGCGGGCCGGATGCTGCTGGCCGACAAGCCTCTCAATCTGAATTCGCCGCGCGAGGCTCGCGAGCATGGGATCGAGACCGTCTATCAAGACTTGGCTCTCGCCGACGACCTCTCCATCGGCGCCAACATCTTCCTCGGCCGCGAGCCGATGCGCCGGTTCTTGGGCATATTGCCGTATATCGACGAGCGGACCATCCGCCGCGAAACGCGCGAGCTCCTGAAAAAGATTCGCAGCGAGATTCCTGCTGAAGCGCCGACCGTCGCACGCCTCTCAGGCGGGCAACGCCAAGCGGTGGCGATCGCGCGCGCGATCTACTGGCAAGCCAAGGTGGTGCTCATGGACGAGCCGACCGCGGCGCTTGCCGTCATGGAGCGCGAGCGCGTCATCCATCACGCGCGCGATCTCGCCGCGCATGGCGTCGGCGTCATCTATATCGGTCACAATCTAACCGAGATTCTCAAAGTCGCGGACCGCATCGCGGTGATGTTCCGCGGCCGTACGGTTCACGTAACCAAGGCAGGAGAGACGAACCAGGAGACCCTCATTAAGTACATGACCGGCTATAGCGAGTCTTCGAACGCAGCTTGAGCGCTGCGCAACAGGGGAGGGACGAATGAAGTGGAAGTCGATGCTCGCCGCCACGCTGGCGGCGGCGGCCGGAATCGGCGCGAACGCCGCAGAGGCCGACGACCGGGTGGCGGTCATTGTAAAAGCGACTACCTCCGAATACTGGCAATGGGTTTTCAAGGGAGCGGAGGATGCGGGTAAACAGCTCGGCCTGAAGATCGAGAAACTCGGAACGCCAAAGGACGACGCCGCCGGGCAGATCGCCGTGCTCGAAAGCGCCGCCGGCTCGAAACCGGCCGCCGTCGTCATTTCGCCGACGATTTTCGAGGCCTTGGGCGACCCGATCGCCAAGGTGACCGACGCCGGCATTCCGGTGATCGTGATCGATTCCGGCGCCAAGACTGACAAATACGCCTCGTTCCTGACCACCAACAACGAAGCCGGCGGCAGGGCGGCGGCCAATGCGGTGGCCGCTTGCATCAAGGAGCGCACGGGCAAGGCGGCCGGCAAAGTCGGCTACCTCACCGCGATGGCGGGCCACGAATCCCTCGATTCCCGCGACAAGGGCTTCATCGAGGGGATGAAAGCCTATCCGGATATCAAGGTCATCGGCAATCGCGTCGCCAATAACGAGGAGGCGGAAGGAATGAACCTCACCGCCGACATGCTGACCAAGGACCCGGACCTCGCCGGCCTGTTCGCGGATAATGCGCAAATGGGCACCGGCGCGGGCGCTTCGATCAACGAGCAGAACAAGGGCTCCAAGTTCTGCCTCGTCGCCTTCGATTCGGACGCCGGCGAGCTCGAACATCTGAAGGACGGCTCAATCTACGCCTTGGTCATCCAGGACCCGTACATGATGGGCTTCGGCGGCGTCTGGTACGGCTTCGCGGCGGCGCATGGCGTGCGGCTGCCGAAGAATGTCGATACGGGCGTTGGGACGGTGACGAAAGCCACGATGAACGATCCCAAGCTCGCCGGTCTGCTCGACGTCTCCAAGCGCAAGCTCGGCCCATTCATCGGCGATTAATCGACGATCGCCGGCCAAGCCGCCGCGGCGGCTTGGCCGGATTCTTCACGGCGGATTCGATGACGGAACAGCTCTCTCTTCGCCCGCGCTCGGAGGCGCGCCCTCTCGCCCGCGCAAGGGGTGGGCGGATGAAAGCTGTGCTGAGGCGCCTTCCGATCGAGACCTATGTCATCGCTTTTACCGCCGCGCTTTGGGTTGCGCTGTCCTTGGCGACGCCAAACTTTCTCACTGAGAACAACATCAGCAATCTGATGCGGCAAACGCCGATCGCCGCGATCGTGGCGATCGGCGTCATGTGCACGATCGTCATTGCCGGCATCGATCTCTCCGTCGGATCGGTCGCCGCGTTCTGCGGCGTCGCTTTCGCCCAGATGTGCAGGCACGGGCTGGACCTTGCCCCTGCCGCTGCGCTCACGCTGTTGGCCGGCGTCGGCGTCGGTTTGACGAATGCTGCGGCGATCGGCCGCCTCGGGATTCCGCCCTTCATCGTCACGCTCGCCGGGCTTCAAGTCTATCGCGGCCTGGCGCTGCTCCTGTCCGGCGGCATGACCGTCGGCGGCCTGCCCGCCGAGGTCAAGGATTTCGCCCGCGGCACGACCGGCGGCTTGCCCAATCTCTTCTGGACGATGCTCGCGATCGCTGTCGCGGTTCACTATCTGCTCGGCTATACGCGCACCGGCCGCTATCTTTACGCCATGGGCTCGAACGCCGAGGCGGCGCGCCGGCAAGGCGTCGACACGCTTCGCATCACGCTGATCGCCTATGTGATGAGTTCCGGTCTCGCCGCGCTCGCCGGAATCTTGTTGGTTTCGCGCCTCAGCATCGCCTCGCCCTCCATGGCCAACGCCTATGAGCTGCAAGCCATCGCCGCGGCGGTGGTCGGCGGCGCGAGCCTGTTCGGCGGCCGCGGCACGGTGCTCGGCGCGGTGATCGGCGCCGTTCTGTTTACCACAATGAGCAACGCCGCCGTTCTTCTCGGCGTCGACCCGTTCTGGGAGATGGTGCTTGAAGGCTTGCTGATCGCGCTTGTCGTTTACCTCGATAATCTGCAGAAAAGGCGGCAGTCCGGCGCGTGACCCCTCACGCTCCCGCGAGGCGCTCCAGCGGACAGCGGATGGGATTATGCAAGCAATCGTGTGTCGCAAGCCGGGCGAACTGGCCATCGAGGAGCGGCCGGAGCCCCGGCCGGGGGAAACCGAGGCGCTGATCGCGGTCCGGCGGATTGGAATCTGCGGCACCGACTATCACATTTACGAGGGTAGCCATCCTTACCTGCAATATCCGCGGGTGATCGGGCACGAATTGTCCGGCGAGGTGCTGAAGGCGCCCCGAGGCGGGGCCCTCAAGCCCGGCGATACGGTCGTCGTCAATCCATACCTCTCCTGCGGTGCTTGCGTCGCCTGCCGCAAAGGCAAGCCCAATTGCTGCGTCCGTATCGCGGTGCTCGGGGTTCATTGCGACGGCGGCATGTGCGAACGGATCAGCGCGCCGGAAAGCAACCTTTATCCGGCGCGCGGCTTGAATCTCGATCAGGCGGCGAGCGTCGAGTTTCTGGCGATCGGCGCTCATGCCGTCGCGCGCTCGTCTCTCAAGCCGGGCGCTCGGACGCTGGTGATCGGCGCGGGCCCGATCGGCCTTGGCGCGGCGTTGTTCGCCCGGCTGGCCGGCGGCGACGTGACGATCATGGATCGCGACGTCGAGCGGCTCGCATTCGCCTTGGACGCCGAGATCGCCGCTCGCTCGATCGAGGGCGGCGACCATACGGCTGACGCGGTCAGCGAGGCGACTGGCGGCGACGGCTTTGATTTTATCTTCGACGCGACAGGCAATCGCGCCTCGATGGAGTCGGCGTTCGGTTACGTCGCCCATGGCGGGACGCTGGTTCTCATCGGCGTCCTGGCGACCAGTCTCAGCTTCTCCGATCCGGAGTTTCATAAGCGCGAAATGACGGTGATGGGCAGCCGCAATGCTCTGCGCGCCGATTTTGAAACCGTCATGACGGCGATCGAACGCGATCGCGTTCCGCTGAAGCGGTTAATCACGCACCGGACCAGCCTCACCGGCGTCACGAAGGATCTCCCGCACTGGACCACGCATAAAGCAGGATTGGTCAAAGCGCTTGTCGAGGTCGGATGACGCGGCGAATCATCCAATTCGGCACGAGCCGATTTCTCCAGGCGCATGTCGACCTCTTCGTACATCAGGCCCGCCTTGCCGGCGAGGCGATCGGGCCGATAACCGTCGTAAAGACCACGTCCGGCCAAGACCGCTCGGGGCGTATCGCCGCGCTCAAGCGCGGCGTCCC
>DATGLU010000597.1:0-7097 GCA_035294045.1 Roseiarcus sp.
ATGGAGCAAGGCGCGCGACTCAAAGCTCTGGCGGGTCAGAAAGAGCCGAACCTGCTCCTTGCGTCAAATGTGAGGAAAAGCGCCGCCGAGCCGGCAGAAATCGGGGCAAAAGCGCGGCTGGCCTTAACCGCGCCTTAACCATGATTGCGCCCAATGGCGGCGACGGCTCTTTTCGCCGGAAATCCGAATGGGAGCAGCCATGCTTGCCGCTTGCGGGACCTGCGGCCGGCGGTTCGAAAGCCGTGGCGGCGTCCGCTTTTGCGCCGATTGCGGCGGCGCGCCGGCGGGCGGGTTCCTCCGGCGGCGGGCTGGCGTGGCGGCGCCTGTCCTCGCCGTCGGCTTGGCGCTGGCCGGCGCCATGGGCGCGGTCGGCGCCCGGGACAAGCTCGTCCGCTGGGCCCCCGCGACGGCGCCGGCCTATGCGGCGATCGGCCTGCCGGTCAATCTCCGGGGCATCGCCTTAGACGGCGTCGGCGCCAGCATCGTCGAGACCGCCGGCCGGCGGGTGTTGACCGTCGAGGGCTCGATGGTCAACTTACGGGGGCAAAAGCTGGAGATCCCGGAAATGCGCATCGCGTTGCGCGACGCCGACGCCCGCGAAATCTATGTCTGGACGGCGCGGCCGCCCAAGGCGGCGCTCGATCCGCGCGAGGCGACCTCGTTCCGGCTGCGCCTCGCCTCGCCGCCGGCCGCCGCGCACGACGTCCTCGTTCGTTTCGCCTCGGCCACCGAGAAAAGCGCGCCGGCTGGGGACAAATTGTGAGCGGCGAGCGCCAGGTCCAGGTTCTCATTGACGAAAAGGCGATCGCGGAGAGGACGCAAAAGCTCGCCGACGAGATCGCCGCCGCCAAGCCGAAGGACTTGCTGGTCGTCGCGATCCTCAAAGGCTCGTTCATGTTCGCCGCCGACCTGCTCCGCGCGATGCATCGCGCCGGCCTCGACCCGCATGTCGAATTCTTCCATCTGGCGAGCTATTTCGAGGGCACGGTTTCGACCGGCTCGGTCAGAATCCTCAAAGACATCGAATCCTCGGTCAAGGATCGCGACGTTCTGCTCGTCGACGACATTCTCGAATCGGGCCGTACGCTCGCTTTCGCCAAAGACCTTCTGACGGCGCGCGGCGCGCGGCGGGTGATGATCTGCGCGATGCTCGAAAAGCCGGGCAAAAGAGCCGTGCAGATTTCCGCCGATTTCGTCGGCTTCGTCTGTCCGGATGTCTTCGTTGTCGGATACGGCATGGATGTCGCTCATTCCTACCGGCAATTGCCCTTCATCGGCCGGGTGGTGACGGGGGAGTAGCGAGTTTATCGGCTGCTCTTCGGCGTACCCTCACCCCAACCCTCTCCCGCAAGCGGGAGAAGGGGCGCGCCGCGACCTCAATCAGCCGCAGCGCCTGTCGCGGCGGTCGGCGACCGCGCCGCAATCCCTTCTCCCGCTTTAAGGGAGAAGGTGGCGCGAAGCGCCGGATGAGGGTAAGCCGCCGGATGAAGGTAAGCCGGGTCGAGGCGTTCGATGCTCCAAAGCTTGTACCAATCTTTCGACGAAGTCGCCGATCCCTCGCTCGGCGCGCCGCGGGTCAGGGCTCTGCGCGAGGAATTCGCGCGGCGCGGCCTTGCCGGCTTCATCGTTCCGCGCGCCGACCAGCATCAGAACGAATATGTGCCGGCCTCGGAGGAGCGCTTGCGCTGGCTGACCGGCTTTTCCGGCTCGGCCGGCCTCGCGATCATCCTCGCCGACCGCGCCGCCTTGTTCGTCGATGGGCGCTATACGCTCCAGGCTGCTGAGCAGGTCGACGCCAGGCTGTTCGAAATCCGCCATGTTGTCGACGATCCGCCCAGCGCGTGGATCGAGCGGCATCTCGGCAGCGGCAAGCTCGGCTACGATCCCTGGCTGCATACGCCCGACGCGGTCGAGCGCTTCTCGCGCGCCGCCGCGGCCGCGGGCGGCGAGCTCGTCGCCGCCGAGCCGAATCCGATCGACGCGATCTGGACAGACCGGCCGACGCCGCCGCTCGGCGCGGTCCGTTTGCACAAGATGAGCCTTGCCGGCGAAAGCGCGCGGTCGAAGCTCAAGAAAGTGCAGGCGAAGCTGAAATCCGACGGGCTCGTCGTCTCCGACGCTCATGACGTCGCCTGGCTGTTCAACATTCGCGGAAACGACGTCGCCCATACGCCGCTGGCGCTGGCCTATGCGTTTGTGCCGCGCGCCGGCAAGCCGAAACTCTATATCGACGGCCGCAAGCTTTCGAACCGAATCAGGGTTGCGCTTTCCGGCCTTGCCGAGATCGGCGAGGAGCGCGAGCTCGTCGCCGATCTCAAAGCGCTCGGCGCCAAGCGCGCGCGCCTGGCTTTCGACGCGGCGAGCGCCGCCGCGCTTCTCGCTCAAACGCTGAAGGACGCCGGCGGCGCGCCGGAGATCGGCGCCGATCCGATCGCGCTTTTGAAGGCCGTGAAGAATCCAGCCGAGCTGGCCGGCGCCCACGCCGCCAATCTGCGCGACGGCGCCGCTTTGACGCGCTTTCTCGCCTGGTTCGACCGCGAAGCGCCGAAAGGACGCTTGACCGAGATCGCGGCGGCGGAGGCTTTGGAATCGTTCCGCCGCGATACCGGCTTGCTGAAGGACGTGTCGTTCCCCTCCATTTCCGCCGCCGGCCCGAACTCGGCGATCCCGCATTATCGGGTCACCACGGCGTCGAACCGGACGATCGAGAAGGGAATTTTCCTCATTGACAGCGGCGGCCAATACGAGGACGGCACGACCGACATCACCCGGACGATCGCGGTCGGCGCGCCGACCAGGGAGATGCGCGACCGTTTCACCCGCGTGCTCAAAGGGCATATCGCCATCGCCTGCGCGGTCTTTCCGAAAGGCGTCGCCGGCGCGCAGATCGACGCGTTCGCGCGCAAGGCGCTGTGGGAGGCCGGGCTCGATTTCGACCACGGCACCGGGCACGGAATCGGCGCCTATCTTTCGGTGCATGAGGGCCCGCAGCGCATCGCCAAGACCGGCGCGACCGCGCTCGAACCGGGCATGATCGTCTCCAACGAGCCCGGCTATTACGCCCCCGGCCGCTACGGCATTCGCATCGAGAATCTTCTGATCGTCGAAGAGCGCGAGATCGCCGGCGCCGAGCGCAAGATGCTCGGCTTCGCCACTATCTCGCTCGCGCCGATCGACCTGCGGCTCATCGAGCCGAAGCTGCTCACGAAGCAAGAGCGCGCCTGGCTCGACGCGTACCATGCGCGGGTGCGCAAGGCGCTGACGCCGCTGGTCGATGCGCCGACGCAGGCCTGGCTGAAGAAGGCGACGCGGCGGCTCGCAGGACGGTAATCAAGGATCGTCACGTGGGCGAAACGCCTGCATCCGCGAAACGCCGGCGCCTGGGAGCGCAATCCGTCATTGTTGGAACGCCAAGCCAGCGCGCCGAGCGCAGAGGCTGTCAAGGATGCGAAGCACCGCCTGCGGCGGCGACGCGCTTCGCGCGTCGTCCTTGACAGCCTCTGCGCTCGCGCATTCGGGCCAGCGTTCCAACAATGACGGATTGCGCTCATCCTGCCATGCTCAATGGCCGCTTCAGGTCATTGCGGCGAAGCGAGAAACGACCTGTGACGGCCGCCCCTTTACGGACCTCGCAATGACGGCGTGCGACGCCCGCTCACCGCCTCAGCTTGCGCAAATGCGTCACCAGCCCCGCGGTCGACGCGTCGAGCTTGGAGAGGTCCGCGCCTGCGTCGGAGACGATCGGCGCGAGGCGCGAGGCGAGCTCCTTGCCGAGCTCGACGCCCCATTGATCGAACGGGTTGATTCCCCAGATCGCCGCTTCGACGAAGACCTTATGCTCGTAAAGCGCGATCAGCCGGCCGAGCATGCGCGGCGTCAGCTTGTCGTAGAGCAAAGTGCTCGACGGCCGGCTGCCGGAAAACGTCTTGTGCGGCGCGAGCCGCGCCGCCTCCTCCGCGGAAAGGCCGAGGCCGCGATTGATCGCATCGGCTTGCGCCGTCGAGCGCCCGCGCATCAGGGCTTCGCCTTGCGCGAAGCAATTGGCGACGAGCAGATCGTGATGATGCGCGTCGGCGTTGGTCGGGCGCGCGGCGATAAGAAAATCGACCGGGACGATTTCCGTACCCTGGTGAATCAATTGGAAGAAGGCGTGCTGGCCGTTGGTGCCGGGCTCGCCCCAGACCACCGCGCCGGTCGCGTCGGAGGCGGGCGAGCCGTCGAGGCGGACGCTCTTGCCGTTGCTCTCCATCTGCAATTGCTGGAGATAGGCCGGAAAACGCGAGAGGCGCTGATCGTAAGGAATCACCGCCTGGCTGGCGTGGCCGAGAATGTCGCGGTTCCAGACGCTGATCAGCCCCATCAGCATCGGAATGTTTTCCGCAATCGGCGCCGAGCGGAAATGGCGGTCGACGTCGTAGCCGCCGGCGAGGAATTCCTCGAAATGCTGCGGCCCGATCGCGATCGTTAGCGGCAGGCCGATGCTCGACCAGATCGAATAGCGTCCTCCGACCCAATCCCAGAAACTGAAGACGCGGCCGGCCTCGATGCCGAATTCCGCGACCTTGTCGAGCCTTGTCGACACCGCGGCGAAATGGTCGCCGACCGCCGCTTCGCCGAGCGCGCCGGCGATCCAGCTCCGCGCGCTCGCCGCATTGGTCATCGTCTCCTGCGTCGTGAAGGTCTTGGACGAGACGATGAACAGAGTGCGCGACGGGTCGAGGCCGCGCAGCGTATCGGCGATGTCGGCGCCGTCGACATTGGAGACGAAGTGGCTGCGCAAATTCGGCGCGGCGTAGGGCGACAGCGCCTTGGTCGCCATGGCCGGCCCCAAATCCGAGCCGCCGATGCCGATATTGACGATGTCGGTCATCGGTTGGCCGAGCGCTCCGCGCAGGCGGCCCTCGCGGACGTCGCTGGCGAAGGCCTCGACCTTGGCGCGCTCGGCGATGATCGCCGGCATGACGTCGCGGCCTTCGACAAAGACCGGATCGCCTGAAAGGTTGCGCAAGGCGGTGTGCAGCGCGGCGCGGCGCTCGGTGACGTTGATCAGGTCGCCGCGGAACATCGCGTCGCGCTTTTCCTCGACCTCGCAGGCCGCCGCTAGCGCGACAAGCTCGGCGAGGGCGGCCTTGTTCAGCCGCTGCTTGGAATAATCGAAGAGGAGATCCTTGAGCACGACATGCATGCTCTCGAAGCGCCCCGCATCGCCGGCGAATTCGTCGGCGACGCTTTGCGCCAGGACTTGCCGGCTCAGCGCTTGCAGAGCGCCCTTGCGCGCTGGATCGATCATCGGAACTCCCAGTCGGCTCTCGTCTCGATGGTTGCGGGTGTTCAAAGGCGGCGGCTTGCCCTCACCCCATCCCTCTCCCGCAAGCGGGAGGGGGCGCTTCATCAGCCGCCTCGCTGTAACCCGAGGTCGGCCGCCGCGGCTACGACCCTTCTCCCGCTTGCGGGAGAAGGTGGCGCGAAGCGCCGGATGAGGGTAAGCCGCGACGCAGACGAACGGCGTCTAAGTGACGCAGCTTAACCGAAAAGGCGGCGGAATTTAAGCCGGGCGGACGCCGCGAAATCCGCTTTCGCTTTCGCGCCGGCCGCTTTAAGGGTGCCGCCCGCCGTCATTCGATCGGTCATGCCGCCTCTCTTGCAGTTAAAGGACATTCGCCTGAGCTTCGGCGCGACGCCTTTGCTGCAGGGCGCCGAGCTCAGCGTCGCGCCCGGCGAGCGCATCGCCTTGGTCGGCCGCAACGGCTCCGGCAAGTCGACCTTGCTCAAAATCGCCGCCGGCGCGATCGAGGCCGATGCCGGCGACCGCTTCGTCCAGCCGAGCGCCGCGCTCCGTTATTTGCCGCAAGAGCCGGACCTCAAAGGCTTCGCGACGGCGCTGGATTATGTTCTCGCCGGCTTGGGCGAGAGCGAGGATTCGAGCCGCGCCCGAGCCTTGCTCGGGGCGCTCGGCGTCGCCGCCGAGGCCGACCCGAAGACCATGTCGGGCGGCCAGGCGCGGCGCGCCGCGCTCGCCCGCGTCCTGGCGCCGTCGCCCGACATCCTGCTCCTCGACGAGCCGACCAACCATCTCGACATCGCTGCGATCGAGTGGCTGGAAGGCGAGCTCAAGGCCTTCCGCGGCGCGCTCGTCGTGATCAGCCACGACAAAAGACTGCTCGCCAACCTGACCGAGGCGACGATCTGGCTCGATCGCGGCGCGACGCGGCGGCTCGACCGCGGCTTCGCCGCGTTCGAAGCCTGGCGCGACAAGCTGCTCGAAGACGAGGAAGCCGAGCGCCACAAGCTCGACCGCCGTATCGCCGCCGAGGAGCATTGGCTGCGCTACGGCGTCACCGCCCGCCGCAAGCGCAACCAGCGCCGGGTCGGCGAGCTCCGCGCCTTGCGCGTCGAGCGGCGCGAGGCGAAGCGCGTCCAGGGCGACGCCAGGCTCGTCGCCTCCGACGCGCCGCTCTCCGGCAAGCTGGCGATCGAGGCGGAGCGCCTGGGCAAGGCCTATGACGGCCAGCCGATCGTCCGGGACTTCTCGATCCGCGTGCTGCGCGGCGACCGCCTCGGCGTGGTCGGGCCGAACGGCGCCGGCAAGACCACCCTCATCAATCTGCTCACCGGCGCGCTCGCGCCCGATTCCGGAACGCTGCGGCTCGGCGCCAATCTCGTTATGGCCACGCTCGATCAAAGCCGCGCCAGCCTCGATCCGGAGACGACGCTGTCGAACGCCTTGACCGGCGGCGGCAGCGACACTGTCTCGGTCAAAGGCGAGCGCAAGCATGTCGTCGGCTATATGCGGGACTTTCTTTTCTCGCCCGAACAGGCGCGAACGCCGATCGGCCGGCTGTCCGGCGGCGAGCGCGGCCGGCTGATGCTGGCGCGGGCGCTGGCGCAGCCCTCCAATCTTCTGGCGCTCGACGAGCCGACCAACGACCTCGATATGGAGACGCTCGATCTCTTGCAGGAAATGCTCGCCGACTACGCCGGCACGATCCTCCTCGTCAGCCACGACCGCGATTTCCTCGACCGCGTCGCCACTTCGGTCGTGGTCAATGAGGGCGAGGGGCGCTGGGTCGAATATGCCGGCGGCTATTCCGACATGC
>DATGLU010000598.1:0-6808 GCA_035294045.1 Roseiarcus sp.
GGCGACGATCTTGTGGCCCTTATAGAGGACGATGTTGTTCTTGATGTACCATCCGTCGCCATGGATGATGATTTCCTCGTAAGCCTTCTCGCCGGAAAGGACCGGCGAGAGCATGATTCGATCGTAATTAACCCTTGGCTCTGCATTGAAAATCGTTACGGCGTAGCGACCCGGCGCTTTCTCGAGCAGATGCTCGAGCATGCGCCCGGGCGCCATGCCGTTGCCGATAATGACCAGCTTTTCCGCCATTTTGCGCCTCGAATCCGCGGCGATCAGGCCGCGGCCTCCTTTCCATAAGCTTCCGCGATCATCGCCCCCGACAGCGCGCCATAGGCCGCGAGCCAGGCCTCCTTCACCTCCGCCGTGAAATCAGGCCCGAGCCCTTGCTCCAACGTCCAGATCAAGGCTTCGCCGGCCGGCCGATAATGCGCCGCCGTCACGCCATAGCCGACATGCTTGACGGCCAGCGCCTTCGCCGTCGGGAGAATCGCGTCGAGGTCTTTGAGGCCGTTGACGACCACCGCGAGCGTCGTCATCAGCTTGCGCCCCTGCTCGGCCATGTCGCTATGGAAGAGCAACTTCGTCTGCGGCGCGATTTCGAACAGCCGATTGTAAAAGAGCCCAGCCGCTGCATCGGCGATAGGCGCAACCTTGGCGAAGGACGATTGGACGAGATCGACCTGCTCCGGCGTCATGCTCCTGCTCCTTTCGTGAAAGGGACGGCTCATATCCGCGCGGCCGCGGCGGCTTGCGTGTTCCACGTCGTGCGCCACCGGCGCTTGACCCCGGTCAGCGCGGCCAGCGCGAGCGCGGCCAACGTGGCGAAGATCAAAAAGCCGGCTTGGTATCCGCCGGTAATTTGCCTAGAAAAGCCGAGACTCGAAGCCAGGTAGAAACCGCCGAGGCCGCCGGCCATGCCGATCAAGCCGGTCACGATTCCCATCTCCGCGCGGAAGCGCTGCGGGGCCAATTGGAACACCGCGCCATTGCCCATGCCGAGCGCCAGCATCCCGACGAGCAAGACGGCAAGCGCGAGCCTTACGTCGGCCAGCCCGCAACTGACGATCGCGAAAGCGGCGGCGGCGACGCCATAGAGGATGGTGAGGACGCGGGCGCCGCCAAACCGATCGGAGGCCGCGCCGCCGAGCGGCCGCACGAGCGAACCGACGAAGACGCAAGCCGCGGTGCAATAGCCGGCCGCGACGGCGTCGAGACCGTATTGGGTGTTGAAATAAATGCCGAGCGACGAGGCGAGGCCGGAAAAGCCGCCGAACGTCACGGCGTAGTAGAACATGAACCACCAGGCGTCCGGCTGGCTCAGCACTTTGAGATAGCCGGACAGCGGCTTGGGCGGCCTCTTTTCCGGGCCGTCTTTCGCCAGGACAATGTAGAGAAGGAGCGCGACGGCGAGCGGCGCGGCCGCCAGGCCGATGACGTTCCTCCATCCGAAATGGGCCGCCAGCAATGGCGCGAAGAGCGCGGCTAGGACCGTCCCGGAATTGCCGGCCCCGGCTATGCCGAGCGCGACGCCCCGATATTTCGGCGGGTACCAGTGCGACGCGAGCGGCAGCGCGACGGCGAAGGAAGCGCCGGCGACGCCAAGCACCGCGCCAAGCGCCAGGACTGCGCCATAGCTGTCGACGCCGCACGCCCAGAATCCGAGAAGGCCGACGATGACGATGATCTGGCCGATCAGTCCCGCGCGCTTGGCCTGCAGTCGCTCGACGAGCGCGCCGTTGACGACGCGCAGCAAAGCGCCGGCGAGCACCGGCAGCGCGACCATCAAGCCTTTTTGCGAGGCGTCGAGATGAAGATCGGCGGCAATCTGAACCGCCAATGGACCAAGCAGAATCCAGACCATGAAGCTCATGTCGAAATAGACAAAAGCGGCAAGGAGCGTCGGCCAATGTCCGGACTTTAGGAATTCTTTGCTGTTCATCTGTCGTCTCAAAAATCCAAATGGCGCCGGGAGAAGCGCTCGCGCACGACGGCGCCGACGCCAGACGACGCATTCGCGCCGCCGGACGGACCGAAGCGTCTCGTCCCGGGGAAATCTCATTTCGGCGCGGCGGAGATCGCGAAGGACCGCTTCTCTCGCGGGCTTCAAGGTAGATTTGCGCCGCGCGCCCGGGCAAGGCCAAAGATTGTGCGCCGCAGCACTAAAATTAGTCGATCTGTCCGTTCGCGCGGCGCCACGGCCGGCGCGGCGCGTCGGCAGGAACTTTTGGGATTGGCGCGACAACCACCGCTCAGTACGTCGGCAGCGATTGTTGAACAGCGCAAGCTTTTACGAACGGGGCGGCGTCACCTTGACGTCGTTCGACGACAAGGCCCCTTCGCATACGATTAGCGAGACGCCGCCGTCGAGGAGCGGCTCGCGCGCATCCTCGGCCTCGAGCGCGAGCGAGCCGATAGCGCAACGAATCCGCCGCCCGACGATTTCCACCGCCACATCGTGACGGGTTTCGAATGCCCATGCCAAAGGCGCCTCGGCGAGGATCGTGATCGTCCCGTCATAGGCTCTGACGATTCGCACCGCGCCCGCGCGGCTCAGCAGCGCCGCGTAGTAGCGGCGGAGACCCTGCACGCGAACGCCGATCCCCGCATATTCCGCCAAATGCACGGTAAGGTCGGCGGCGACGCGATAATCGGTCCATTGCCGCGAGCCATGGACGATCATGCCCTCGCCGCGATCCTGCGAAATGCGGAAGGCTTGCGGAAAATTCCGCGAAAAGAAGCTGACATTGTTCACCCAGGCGCGCCGCCAAAAATCGCTCGTCTCCCGCGGCCGCCGCAAATGAAGATCGGGAGGCCCCGCCCATTTCAGAAAATCGACCATCACGACGCCGTCGGCTCGCCCGTCCGGGGCGCCCAGCGCGACGCCAATCTCCTGAATCGGCTGACCGTCGAGGTCGGGAATGCGCCAGCGCAATGTCGCCTCGTCGCCCGGCGCGAGGCGCGCCGCATCGCCGTCGATCTCTTTCAAAACATCGTTCGCGCCATAACGCTTCAGTCGCAATCGCGCTTCGACCGCCGCGGAATTCCGGCGATCCGCGACGAGGCGCGCGGAAACGACCTGGCCGGGATAGAGGAGCGGCGAAGCCATCAGCTCGTAGGTACGCATGCGCACGACCTCCGGCGGGGCGAAAGTCGGCGTCATCGCGGCAATGGGCGAAGCGCCAAGGCCGGCATAGCGGATCGCCAGCGCCCGGCCGTTTTCGAATGGCGCATTTTCGACCGTGACGGCGCCGACGCCCTCGGGCTTCTCCGCGCGGAATCCCTGAACGCCGCCAGGCAAGGAGAAATGGAATTGCGCCCCGTCTTTCGGCGGCGCAGGCGGCGCCGCTCCGGCGAGACGCCGGCCGAGATTGACCAGCCGATAGGTCACACGGACCGCGTCGTTGATGGCCGAGCCGCCATCGGCCGACGAGATCAGCATCCGGTCCGCGACCGGACCGCGCCAATCGCGGCCCGTTTCGAGACCGGCCAAGCCGAGCATGATCCCGAGAAGGCAGCCGATATTGCCGGCGTTGCAATCCGTATCCCATCCCGACGTGCAAATGATTGTCTGCGCTTTCGAAAAATCGTCGGGCGCATAGAGAGCGGCCATGACCATGATCGCGTGGTTCGGCACGACATGGCAATTGCCGGGATATTTGTCGTAGCCGTAGCGCTCTTCGATTCTCTGGCGCGTCTCGCGCCAATCGGAATATTGCCGGCGCCAGGCGCGAACATCCGCAATGAGCGCGGCGATCGCGCTATCCTTGGAGATTTGCGCGAGGCCGACATCGAACAGGCGGTCGATGTCGCGCGAGACGAAGGCCTCCGCCTCCATCGCCGCCCAGAGCTTGGCGGCGTCGACGGCCGCGCCGTCATGGCTGACCCGCGCCGCCTGTTCGGCGAGCCGCGCCGCGAGCGCCGGCTGTCCCGGCGCGACGATCGCCCAGCCGTCGATGAAAATCTGCGCGCCGATTTGCTCCGCGACGGCCCGCCCGTTCCGCGCGATCGATCCGCTTTCCGGCGCTCGCAGGCCGCGCTTGAGGTTGAGCCAAGCGGTATGCTCGGTCGAATTGCCGGCGCCGCCCCACCAGAGGATGGACCGATGCTCGACGATGTAATTGAGCCAGGTCTCGCCGATCTCGGCGGCGCTGATATCGGCCCTCGCGCCGTGATCCTCCAGGGCCCGAATGAAGGTGAAGGTCCCGGCGATGTCGTCGTCGGTGACGACGAGGGGACAATCGAGCTTGTCATGAACGTAATACTCGATCGGCCCCAGTTCGCGCATGATCCGCTGATAGGTCCATCCCTCGAACGGCCGGCCGAGATAGACGCCGATCAGCTTGCCCAGCACGCCGGCATACGCGCGTTCCAAGTAATCGGCGGGGAGCTCGTGCATGGTCGCTCAGCCGCGCTTCCAGCGGCGGATCAAGCGTCGCCGCGGCTTACCCTCATCCGGCCCTTCGGGCCACCTTCTCCCGCAAGCGGGAGAAGGGATCTGCCCAGACTTGTAGGACCTTCGACGCGGTCGACGAAGGGCGCGCCGCGCCCCCTCTCCCGCTTGCGGGAGAGGGCTGGGGTGAGGGTAAGCCGCCGCGCTCATCATCGTGTCTCGGTCAGATAAATTAAGGTTTAGACAACCTCGAGATAGTCGCGATCCGGCAGCGGCGGGAAAGGCGTCGTCGGCAACGTCTGGTACCAATATGCGACGGAGGCGATGTCGTCCTGGAGCGGCAGGTAGCGCCTGTCCTTCTTCTCCGTCCGCCAGCCGAGCGCCTGGATCGTCACGCGCAAATCCTGCTCGAAGCGGATCGGATCGACGATATGCCAGCGATAGAGGCCGAAGCGTTGTTGCGACCGATAGGTTCCGTCCGGGCGGATGGCCTGGGGAAGCCCGGAATAGGGCGAGGTGAATTCGATATAGGCGCGCGGAAAAGCGGGATCGACCGTGCCGGCGTCGAAATTGTAGGCGCCGCAGAAATAGTCCTCGGTCCCGGTGCCGCAGATCGTCGGGAATTGATCGCCGTCGAGGAAGAACTTGATCTCGCCCTCGCCCCACCAGCCGCCATTGTTGACGCCCCAGGCCATGTAGGTTCCGACATAATGGCCTTTGCCTTTGACGCCATCGAGAATGACGTAGTCTTCCTTGAAGGGAAGCGGATTGACGCGGCGAAAGCGGGCGTGAAAATAAGCGGCGTCTTCGGGTACATCTGTCAAAACGTAATTGATCTGCCAATAGACGATCGCATGCTCTTCGGGGTCGCGATTCTCCAGAGTCACGCGCGCCCGCCGCCGGAACGGCATTTCCCAATAGCAATTGAAGGCTCGGCCGGGATTGACACAGACAGCGAGCGAACTCACCTGCGCATATTGCCCCCAGCCGCAGGCGAAGAAATCGCCGAGCGGCGCCTCGACCGAGGGATGTCCTTGGCTGTCCCAGTAGATGCGAAGGATCAGATCGCGCCATCTCACATTGGCCGGCGTGATCCAAATCTGCTGGATCGCGCCGGAGCCTTCGATCTCGCCCAGGGTGAAAGTTGCGCCGGGCTCGATCCGCACCGAGGGCGAGATTTTCCAGCCGCGTCCGAGGCCGCGCGCGTGAACGGCGCCGGTGCCCTCCGTCGCCATGCCGCCTTTGCCCTTCTCGCCGGTGAAATTCTCCGGGCTGATCGAGCGCGTCTTGGCGTCCGACAGGCGAAAGAGATTGCCGAGATTGACGCCTAAGCCCGAAAAGCGCTCCGCCACAACCTGCTCCCTGCTCACTTGATGCCGCTCGTCTTGATCGATTCGATGATCCGCTTCTGGAAAATCACGAACATGACCACCGTCGGCAAGGCGACGATCGTGGATGCCGCCATGACGTAGTTCCAGGAAGCGCTATATTGTTGCCGGAAGCTTGCAATGGCGACTTGCACCATCCAGAGGTTTTGATCGGAGGTTATGGTGAGCGGCCACAGGAAAGAATTCCAATTGGCCAGAAAGAACAAGATCGCCAAGGCCGAAAGAATCGGCCTGCTGAGCGGCAGGATGATGCTCCAATAAACACGGAAATAGCCGGCGCCGTCGATTACCGCCGCCTCCTCCAGTTCGCGCGGCACCGCAAGATAGAATTGCCTGAGGAGGAATATGCCGAAAGCGTTGAAAATCGAGGGAACGATGAGGCCGGTATAGGAGTCGAGCATGTGAAGCGTGCGCGCCAGGATGAAGAGCGGCACGATGATCACCGGCTGCGAAATCAGGAAGGTGGCGAACATCGATAGGAAGATGAAGTCGCGTCCCGGAAAGCGCAGGCGCGCCAACGCATATCCCGCCATCGAATGGAAGAACAAGGCGATGATCGTCACCGTCGCTGCGACGAAAAACGAGTTCCAGAGATAGCGCAGAAAATTGACCTGCGTGAACACGTAGAGAAAATTGTCGAGCGTCGGATGGTTCGGCGCGAGATTGACGCCGAACACCTCGTCGCCGCCCTTGAACGACATCGACACCATCCAGAAGAGCGGCGCGATGGTCATGAAGGCGAGGATCAGCCCGGCGAGATGGAGGATGATGCGCGCCGGCCGCAAAGCGGCCAGATCAATCGGCCGTTCGACGCTCGCCGCCTCAGTCATAGGTGAAGCGTCCTCCGCGCGTCAGCATGAACAGCAGCACGGTGATCAGCATCAGGACGACGACCAGGACCGACGCCATGGCCGCGGCGTAGCCGTATTCGTTGAACAGAAACGCCTGCTGGTAGACATAGAAGATGGCGAGCGAGGTCGTATTGGCCGGTCCGCCGCGGGTCATTATGTAAACGAGGTCGAAAGTCTGG
>DATGLU010000599.1:0-10903 GCA_035294045.1 Roseiarcus sp.
CAGCGAGATCGAGCCGCCGCGCGATCGCGTCTTCGACGATCTCGCCAAGGAATTGCGCGGCGGCCATATCGTGCCGCTGCTGATGGGCTCGGCGGAGCGCGGCCATGGCGTCACCCGGCTCTTGAAGGCTTTGCGCCACGAGGCGCCGGGAATCGCCCAGACCCGCGAACGCCTCGGCGTCGAGGCGCAGGGGCCGGCCCTCGCCCATGTCGTGCGCACGATCCATACCGCTCACGGCGGCAAGCTGTCGCTCGCCCGCGTATTGCGCGGCGCCTTCCCCGACAATGCGACCGTCACCTCGTCAAGCGGCGCGGAGGAGCGGATCGCCGGCCTTTCCCGCCTGATGGGCTCGTCCAGCGCGAAATTGTCGCGCGCCGAAGAGGGCGACACGGTCGCCTTCGCCAAGCTCGAACATATCGGGACGGGCGAAACTTTCACCGACGCCAAGAAGGCGCCGGCCCGCGTCATCGAGGTTCCGCCGCCCTCGCCGACCCAGGTGATCGCCCTGCATGTCAAGGACCGCAAGGACGACGTGCGCCTCGCCGCGGCGCTCGCTAAGCTTGCCGATGAGGATCCGGCCCTCATCTACCGACAGGACCAGGAAGCCGGCGAGCTCAAGCTCTATGGCCAGGGCGAGATGCATCTCAGGGTGACGATCGAGCGCTTGGCGGCGCGCTTCGGCGTCGCCGTCGACAGCGCCAAGCCGTCCATCGCCTATCGCGAGACGATTCGCGACGCGGTCTCGGCGCGCGGCCGCCACAAGAAGCAATCCGGCGGGCACGGCCAGTTCGGCGACGTGGCGATCGAGGTGAAGCCGCGGCCCCGCGGCGAGGGTTTCGCCTTCGAGGAGCGCGTCCATGGCGGCGCCGTGCCGCGGCAATATTTTTCGTCGGTCGAAGCCGGGTCGCGCGACGCGCTGACGCGCGGGCCGCTCGGCTTCCCGGTGGTCGATGTCGCGGTCACATTGACCGACGGCTCCTATCACACCGTCGATTCGTCCGACATGGCCTTCCGCGCCGCCGCGAAAATCGCGCTCGGCGAAGCCCTGCCGAAAGCCCGGCCGGTTCTGCTCGAACCGATCCTCGCCGTGTCGATCTATGTGCCCTCGGAGGCGATGGCGCGAGCCAGCGCCTTGGTTTCGGCGCGGCGCGGCCAAATTCTCGGCTTCGAGCCCCGGCCGGGCTGGGACGGCTGGGACGTGCTCAGGGCGCAAATTCCCGAAGCCGAAATCGGCGATCTCATCGTCGAATTGCGCTCGGCGACGGCCGGCGTCGGCGCGTTCGAGACCAAATTCGATCATCTCGCCGAGCTGTCCGGCCGACCGGCCGAGCTGGTCATCGCCGCGCGCCAAAGGACAGGCGCGCAGGCGCAGTGACTGTCACGCGAGCGGGCGCTCAGCGGGCCACTGCGGCGTAGCCGCGGTCGCCGACCGCGGCTACAATGTCGCGACTATACAGAAGCACGCGCTTCGCCTATGCACGGGGCCGCGAAATCCGACCGCGCCGCTGCGGAGACTTGTCCCTCATGGAAGAATTCCCTTTCGCGAACCAGCGCCCCTTTCCGACCGATCGGTTGATCACGGTCTTCGGCGGCTCCGGCTTTATCGGCCGTCATGTGGTGCGCGCCCTCGTCAAGCGCGGCTGGCGGGTGCGGGTGGCGGTGCGCCGGCCCGATCTCGCTTTCTTCCTCCAGCCGATCGGGACGGTTGGCCAAATCAGTCCGGTCCAGGCCAATCTTCGCTTTCCCGAGACGATCGAAGCCGCGATGACCGGCGCGCAGGCGGCGGTCAATGTCGTCGGCATCGGCGTCCAGAGCGGCCGACAAACTTTTGACGCGGTCCATGTCGAGGGGGCGCGCGCCATCGCGCAAGCGGCCGCCGCCCGCGGCGTCCCGCTCGTCCATATATCCGGCATTGGCGCGGATGCGCATTCCGCCTCGCCCTATATCGCCAGCAAAGGCCGCGGCGAGGCGGCGACGCGCGAGGCGGCGCCGGACGCCGTGATCCTCCGGCCCTCGGTCGTGTTCGGGCCGGAGGATAAGTTCCTCAACCGCTTCGGCCAGCTCGCGCGCTTCTCGCCGGTCCTGCCGTTGTTCGGCGGCGGCGCGACCAAGCTGCAGCCGGTCTATGTCGGCGACGTCGCGCTGGCGGTCGCCAACGCTTTCGAAGGGCAGGCCAAAGCCGGCGCGACCTACGAGCTTGGCGGGCCGGAGCAGATGAGCTTGCGCCGCGCGGTCGAATTCGTCTGCCGGACAACCGGACGGCGGCGCTTGCTGATCGGCGTGCCGTTTGGGCTTGCTTCGCTGCTCGCCGGCGCGACCGAGCTCGCCAGCGCCGTCTCGTTCGGCCTCTTCCCGAAGGCGCTGACGACGACGCGCGACGAAGTCGCGCTGCTCCGCAGCGACAATGTCGTCTCAGAGGCTGCGGTCGCAGCGGGGCTGACGCTCGCCGGACTCGGCGTCGCGCCGCAAGCCATGGAGGCGATCGCGCCGGCCTATCTTTACCGGTATCGTAAGACGGGGCAGTACGAGAACAGCCGGTTCGCTTAGCTTACGCATCACCGTGGGTGAGCGCTCCATTCAATAGCGACGACATCCCGCGCTTCGTCAGCATATGGAATTGCCGTCACAATGATGAGACGAGCAATTTGAAACAGTCGCGCCTGGCGCCGGCCCGGAGGCTTAGTCTGCAGTGCGAAACGGGTTCACGATGCGCAAGCCTTCAGGCAGCGCCATGCCATGCCGCATATCCTCCGTCCAGAGCGTATCGCAACCTGCCGGAAGCGCCGACGCCGCGATCATCGCGTCATAGATGGAGAAGCCGTATCTCTGAGCGAGCCGCAGCCCCGTCTCGTGCGTATCGACGGTCACAGAGTGAACGACCAGCAGACCGCGTACTATATTCAGAAACACGTCGGTATCGGCCCAGGACATTTGCATCTTGCGGCGCGCGACATTAGCGAGCTCGTTAAGAACCTGCACGCTAATCGCGCCGCCGCCGGCGATCGCCGCCTCCGCCCGATCGGCCTTCGCTGCATCGCCTGATGCGATGTAGAGAAGACGTTCGAATCGAAAAAGCTAGCGGGCGTTCGCCTCGTCTCTGTCGAACTTGAAATCAGGAGGAAGACGGCCGCGGAACGCGCGAAGGCGCTTCAAGAGTTCGTCACGTCCGGGCTTACGCGCGACGCCGAACCGCCTTGCGTCGGCGACATGGATTTCAATGTCATCGCCCTCCTTGAGCTTGAGGGCGTCGACCACTGCGGCAGGCAGTCGAACCGCGAGACTGTTTCCCCACTTGGCAACCTGCATGGAGACTTCTCCGCTGGATATACATTGTTATAAATGCATATCTGGAGCCAGTCGGAGTCAAATCGCGCTCTTGCGCAGCGACAATGTCGTCCCGAGGCGGCGGGGCTGACGCTCGCCGGACTCGTCGTCGCGCCGCAAGTCATGGAGCGAGCCTGTCGGCCATCTCGCGATTGACCAATACGACGCTCGCTCCCGCTCCGTGCTTGGCAAGAACAATTTCTTCTCAAACCGCTTTTCCTCGACTATAATTCGTACCATGGCGGAGAGAAGAAGGCGCCTTGCGCGGCTTTGGGACGATCGGAAGAACCAAAAACGCATTTCCAAATTTTTTGCGCTCCAAGCCATTGGAATCGCACAAAATGGCCAAATAAAAATTTGGAAAAACTTGGCCGCCTCTTTTTGCCGTCATTGAGGGAAAAGGGATTTTTCGAGCACGATTTTGTCGGATCGGCGTCTTTTTGGCGCGATGCAAGGATTTGCCAAATTTTGTCGCGCCGGCTTTGGCTAAGCTCCCTTGGCGGCGAGGCGCTTGTGCAGCCGGGTCATGAAAGCCGTCGCGAAGAGCGGCGTGCACAGGTTCAGCACTGGCACGGCGACGAAGCCGGCGGTGATCAGGCCGGCGGCGAAGACCTGCACGCCGAAATGACGGCGCATCGCGCGCGCCTCTTCGAAGGAGCGGTAGCGCATCGCCGCGAGCTCGAAATATTCGCGACCCAGCAGATAGCCGTTGGCGGCGAGGAAGGCGAAGACGTTGACGCCCGGCGCGAGCAGCAGCGCCAGCGCGATCAGGTTGACGAGGATCGATAGGCCGGCGAAGCGCAGGGCGTAAAGCGCGGCGGCGCCGAACGGGACGGGCTGGCCAAGCGGACCGGACGGATTGATTTCGCGCTCGACGACGAGCGCGATCTCATCGAGAAAGAAGCCGGCCGTCAGCGAGGTGATCGGCGCGACGAGAAAGGCGAGCCCGACGAAAAGGCCGAGGCCGGCAAGGATGGCAAGGATCGTCGAGAGCCAGGACGGGCCGAAGCCGACCAACGAGACGAGCAGCCGGTCGAGTCCGAACCACGCGACGATCAGAATCGCCACCGTCAGCGCCAGCGACTTGATCAGGACAGCGCGGAACGGCGGCGTGAAGATTTGCGCGAACGCATCGACCGCGTCTTGAATCATGAGGCGAGCGTCGGCGGCGAAGACGGCGAGGCCACGACGCGCGGCGCGCCGGCGCGGCGCTTGCGCCAGACGAAGGCGGAGCTGACGGCGTAATTCCAGACGACGCCGACCAGCGCGCCGGAAAAGCCCGCGACCCACCAGACTTGCTGGTTTCGGAACAGCCAGGCGGCGATGTTGACATTGGCGACGGCGCCGACCGAGCAGACGAGCGCGAAGGCGCATAGGCCGATCAATTTGCGCCAGCCGCGATAGCGGTTCTCGCGGTAGGTGACCTCATTGTTGATCAGGAAATTGCTGGTCATCGCCGCCAATGTGGCGACGAGTTGCTCGGCGCCAAAGCTTGTCGTGCCATAGAGGCCGACCAAGATTTTCAGAACGGCGAGATGCACGACGAGGCCCGACGCGCCGACCGCCGCGAACAGCGCGAAACGGATCGGCAGAATGCCGGCCGTCGCGTGATGGGCGATGAGGCCAAGAAAATCGAGGCCGACCACGGCCGAAAGCTTCGATTGCCCCGCTTGGCGCTTGCGAAACACGTAAGGAATTTCGGCGATGCGGATTCCCGGCGGCGCGCAGAGCAGGATGTCGGCGAGGATTTTGAAGCCGTCCGGCGAGAGGCGAGGCGCGATCGCGGCGACGATCTCGCGGCGGATCATGAAGAAGCCGCTCATCGGATCGCTCACCGAGAGCCCGGATATGCGCTTGAAGAGTTGCGCGCCTGCGTCGCTCAAGGCCTGCCGCGCCGGCGAGAGGCCGCGTTCGGCGGTATTTTGGGCGGCGCGCACGCCGACGGCGAGATCGGCGCCTTTGACGAGGCTCTGGTACAAGCGCGGCAGAATGGATTCGTCATGCTGCAAATCGGCGTCGATGACGGCGACGAAATCGGCGCTCGATGAGAGGATTCCCTCGATCACCGCGCCGGCCAGGCCGAGCCGGTTGACGCGGCGGATGCAGCGGATGCGCCGATCCTCGGCGGCGAGCGCGAAGGCGACCTCGGCGGTGCCGTCGGGCGAATCGTCGTCGACGACGATCAATTCCCAGTCGAGGCCGCCCAAGACCTTTTTGAGGCGCTCGAACAGCACCGGCACATTGGCCGCCTCGCGATAGGTCGGCGCGATCACCGAGAGCTTGGGATTTCCAACGACGTGCATAGCGCGCCTTCTTAAGATTGCGGCGCCGAATCGGCGCGTCGAGGATAGGGCAGGGGATAGGGCCGCAACAGGCGCCGCGCCGGAACCAGGGCGAGATCGATTTCGTCGCGGCCGCCGCGGCCGAGACTCAAAGATTGCGGCTCGCCGAGCCCGGCGAAAAAAGGCGCGAGAGCGGCGAGCGATTCGGCCAGGCGCTTCCGGGCGACGACGATGACCGCGTCCTCGCCGACGAAAGAGGCGGGATCATGAAGAAAAGCAAAGCCATGCGGCTCGTTGGAGAAGACCGCGACCGGGACGTCGGGGCCGAGCGCTTCGGCGATCTTGCCGGCTTCCGTCCATTTCGTCGCGACGACGAAGGCCGGTCGGGCGCCCGCGGCGAATAAAGGCGCCTGGCGCAGCTTCGACCAGCTCAAAGCCTCCAGCGCCGGATCGCCGCCGCCGAGTCTCGGTACGAAAGAGACCAGGAATCCGGTCCGCGCCTCCGCGACGGCTAGCCCGGCGACCAGGGCCAGCGCCGCCGCCGAGCCAAGGGCCCAGGCGCGACGGGCGAACAAGCCCTCGCGCTCGGCGAGCCACACGCCAAGCAGCGGATACGCGAAGAGCCAGCCGGGCATCGGCCAATGCGGCAGGCCGCGCGCGCCCCAAAGCGGCGTCAGGGTGAAGACGACGATGGCCGGCAGCGCGAGGCAAAGCAGGAAGAGCCGGCGCCCGCCGTCGTCTCTTCCGGCGAAGAGGAGACGAACGGCGCTGATCAGGCCGGCAAGCAGCGGCAGGAAAACCCACGGCGAGAGGAGCGCGATCTCGCTCAGCGCCATCGCCGCGACTTGCGCTGGCCGCCAGTGGCCGCCCGGCGCGCCCCGCCCGCCCTGAAAGAGGAACGAAACCCAGCCATTCTCCGCGTTCCAGACGAGGACCGGCGCGATCAAAACAATGGCGACGAGCGCGGCGCAATAAGGCGCTGGATGGCGGAGCCAGCGGCGGCGCTCGCGCGAAAAGCTGAGGAAAAGCGCAAGGCCGAGCGGAAAGAAGGCCGCGTTATATTTCGAAAGGCCGGCCAGGCCCAGGCTCGCGCCCGCCGCCAGGCAGAGCGGCCAAATTGCGGCCTCTTTGTGGAAAAAGACGCGGCTCAAACACCAGGCGGCGGCGGCAAGCGCGCAGAGAAGCGGCCCATCGGGCACGATCCAGGCGCCGGCCGAGGCGAAGAAGAATGGCGTCGCGTTCAGCGCGAAAACCGCCCAGACGCCGGCTTTCGCGCCGAAAAGGTCGCGCGTCAAAGCAAAGACCAGCCAGCCGGTTCCGGCGAAAAGCGCGATGAAAGGCAGCCGGGCGGCGGCGTTTTCGCCGAGCGCCAGCGCCGCGAAATGGGCGATCCATTGATGCAGCGGCGGGTGATCGAAATAGGACCAGTCGAGGCGGCGGGCGATCGCCAGCGTGTAGGCCTCATCGATGCCGAAATCGAGCGAAACGGAAAAAATGACCCGCGCCAGCGCGAAGCCGAGAATGATCGCGAGCGCCATGGCGCTTGCCGGCGCGGCGATCCGTCCCGCCGGCGCTACGCCGTCCAAAACCATCGTCGCCCGCGGCGATTGTTGCAAATCCTAGCCCCATTCAGCCGGCCGCCTGTCCGGCCGCGGCCTGCAATGAGGTGAGCGGCGCGTCCTGTCAATCAGCCGGGATAGCGGCGGCAGCCTTAGAACATTTGGCGGCGCGCCGCGTTGAGGAAGCGCCGCGCACGGAGGGCGCCATGCTGCCGTTCATTCTTGCCGCCGCGATTTCGACAAGCTCCGTCCCGTCGCTGGACATTTCCGCCGGCTGCAAGCCGCGGAGTTCGATCGAAGATCAAGCGCTGGACTACAAAAGTTGCATGCGCCAGGAAAAGGACACTAAGCAGAAACTCGTCAAGGAATGGGGCTCCTATCCCGCTGCGGCGCGCCGGCAATGCGTTTCCGATCGGTCGAGCCTCGTCAACAGCTATGTCGAGCTGCTGACCTGCATCGAGATGCAAACCTGGAAGAACCAGCCGGCGATGAATCCGTCCGGCGGCGCGGCGGCGGGCGCCGCAAAAACCGGCGGGGCCGTCGGCGGATCGCCGCCGCTGCCCGAGCAAATGCGGGGCTCGTCGATCAGCCATCCGCTCGGCGGCAGGCCAGGCGCGCATCTTCCGTAGCATGGCCGCCGGTCAGCGCCCGGGAATGGGCGGCGCGAAGCGCAGGCCGACGCCGATGCGATTCCAGGCATTGATCAATCCGATCGCGGCGGTGAGGAAGATCGCCTCTTGCTCGCTAAATTGCGCGAGAAGCGCGGCGTAGGCCTCGTCGCTCGCATCATGCTTCGGCGCTTCGGTCAAAGCCTCGGTCCAAGCGAGCGCGGCGGCCTCGCGCGCCGAGAAAATTCCGGCCTCGCGCCAAACCGCGATGAGGTCGAGCTTTTCCGGCGCGACGCCGAGCTTGCGCAAAAGGTTGAGATGGAATTGCACGCAATAGGCGCAGCCATTGATCTGCGACGCCCTGAGCTTGACGAGCTCGGTCAGCGCCTTGTCCAGACCGGAGGCGTCGATCGCTTCGCCGAGCCGGCGCAAGGCGGCCGGCACGGCGGGGGCGCGGCTCGCGAAATCCTCCATGCCGACGCGCGAATGGAATGCGCTCATCGTACTTCTCCTTTCCCTGTTTGATGGACGAGGCGCGGCGTCGTTCACGCCGAGATGCGGGCCCGCGTCCGCTCGCCTTCGATTCCGGGAATGAACTGGTCGAACGCCGTCCAGAAGAGCTCGCGATAGGAATCGCGTTCGACCAGGATTTCATGCTCGGCGCCGTCGATCACGATCAGTCGGCCGGTTCGCAAATGCGAGGCGAAGCGCTCGGCGGCGCGCGTATCGACGACCCGGTCGCGGCCCGCCGCGACGATGAGGATGGGCGTTGCGATCTCGCGCGCGAAATCGGGATCGGTAAATTCGCGCATCGTCCGAATCGCCGCATGCAGCCAACCGATCGTCGGCCAGCCAATGGCGAGGTCCGGCGCCGCGGCGATGATCGCCGCGGTGCGAGCGTAGCGCTTCGGATCGGAGGTCAGGACGTTGTCCGCGAAGGGCTTGGCTGAAACGGCCGCCGCGCCGCCGCCCGGCGCGAAAGCCCCGCCGAAGCCGAGCGTGTCCAAGCCTTCCGCAGCGATGCGCATGAGCCAAGGATAGCGCTGATTGGCGAGGCTGATCATCGGCGAGGAGAGGACAAGCCGCTCGAACGGACAGCGGCCGGCATGGGCGACGGCGAGCATGATCGCCGCGCCCACCGAGTGGGCGAGGCCGAACCAGGGCTGCGGGCAGGACGGGCCGAGAACGTCGTCGACCAGCGCGGAAAGATCGCGCTCATAGAGCGAGAAATCGTCGACATGGCCTTTGCGCGGATTCTTGAGCTGGCGCGGCGAGCCGCCCTGGCCGCGCCAGTCGAGCGCGGCGACGGCGAAGCCGCGCGCGATCAACTCGCCCACCGTCTCGAAATATTTCTCGATGAATTCGGCGCGTCCCGGCAGAATGGCGACCGTACCGCGGCGCGCCGTCGGCGGAACCCAGCGCGCGACCCGCAAAGGCGCGCCGTCGATCGCCCGCGCCGCGGAGAGAATCGCGCCGGGCGGGATAGGATTGTCGGGCGTGGCGATGAGCTTCATGAGGACCGGAATTTGTCGCATGCCGCGCCTGGCGGCGCAACGCCGCCGCCCGATGGGCGACAGTACGGAGGATAAATCGCCGGCTCGCTCACGCCGCCGCCACTGCCGCCTTGGCTTCGGCGTATTCGCGGGCGAGGCGCGCGACGAGCTCGCCGGCGCTCGTCACTTGATCGACGGCGCCGATTCCCTGGCCGCCGCCCCAAATATCGCGCCAGGCTTTTGGCTTCGAGCCGCCGCTGCCGATTTCGAGCGTTCTCTCGTGTTCGCCTTCCGGCAGATTGTCGGGATCGAGCCCCGCCGCGACGATCGACGGGCGCAGATAATTGCCGAAAATGCCGGTGAAGTATTTCGTGCCGAGAATATCCTCGCCGCGCCCTTGCACGATCGCCTGCTTGTGGCCCTCGGCGGCGTTGGCCTCGCGCGTCGCGATGAAGGCCGAGCCGATATAGGCGAGGTCCGCGCCCATCACCTGCGCGGCGAGAATGGCGGCGCCGCGCGCGATCGCGCCGGAAAGAGCGAGCGGGCCGTCGAACCAGGCGCGGATGTCCTGGATCAGCGCGAAAGGCGACATCGCGCCGGCATGGCCGCCGGCCCCCGCCGCCACCGCGATGAGCCCGTCGGCGCCTTTCTCGATCGCTTTGCGTGCGAAGCGGTTGCTGATCACGTCATGCAGCGTGATCCCGCCATAGGCATGGACGATCGTGTTCACGTCCTCGCGCGCGCCGAGCGAGGTGATGACAATCGGCGCCTTCCATTTGGCGGCGATCTCGACGTCCTGTTCGAGCCGCGCATTGCTCTTGTGGACGATCTGGTTGACCGCGAAAGGCGCGGCGGGCTGATCGGGATGGGCGCGGTCCCAGGCGGCCAATTCCTCGGTGATCCGATGCAGCCATTCGTCGAGCAGCGAGGCTGGCCGCGCATTCAGCGCCGGAAACGAGCCGACGATCCCCGCTTGGCATTGCGCAATGACGAGGTCGGGGTTGGAAACGATAAAAAGCGGCGCGCCGATCACCGGCAGGCGCAGCTTGTCGCGCAGAATGGGCGGGAGAGACATGCCGGCGCTCGCAAAGTTGGTTTATGTATAAACCAGATGCGAACGGGGCGGCAATCTGGCTGTTCGAAGCGGAGAGTAAGCCCCGCTGTCGCGCGCGCTTGCGTCCTGATCTCGGCTCAAACGAGATTCGCCGGCAAGCGCTCGCGCTCGGCGCCGTCCGGCGAGTTCGCGCGTTTCTCCGGTGTCGCGATGCGTCGAACTCAGCTCGGCAAAATCCCGTCATGCGGCTCTCTTTCCTCGCTGTTGCTTTCCTTCTTTCTCTTCCGACCGATCTGCGCGCCGCCGCGATCAGCTTCTCCTGCCGTCTTCATCATCCGCCTCATCTCGAAATCGTCGGGACGAATCGCGGACCGGCGAAATATTGCCGATGGGTCTGCTGGTTCAAGCTTCTCGACAACCCCTATATCGGCTTCGTCAAATCCCACGGCTACCAGAAACTGGCGGGAACGAAAGTCTGGATCCGGACGGGCGACGACTCGATCGATTGGACGACGATCAACTGGCGCTGCCGCGCTCGGCCGCCGGCGAGGAGCTAGAGACGGTTGCAAACGCCTCCGCCGTC
>DATGLU010000600.1:0-2194 GCA_035294045.1 Roseiarcus sp.
AGGGCGATTTGGCGCTCCATTGCGGCGCGATCGCCGGAAAGGCTCGGCGCATAGCGGGTCGGATGGCCGGTGACCCGCTGCGCGGCGCGCACCGCGGCGGCGCAAGCGGGAACCCGCGCCTCGAAGGCCGAGAAGGCCTGATTGGCGAGGCCGTGATCGTCCTTGACGAAATCGAGCCCGCCCAAGGCGAGGTCATGCGCCAGCGCGGCGAGGGCGTCCGGCGGCAGCCCCTGCGGCTTCAAAGCCGAGGCGGTCAGCGGCCGCGCCTCGGCCTGAACGCGCCGGCGCAAGCCGTCGAGGCCGTGGCTCGGGCCTTGGAAGGCCGCGACCAGATCTTGGGGAAGATCGACGGCGGCGAGCGCGACGTCCTCATGCAAAGACGTGTTGCCGAACAGCATGTTGAGCAATTGGCCGGCGTCGCCGCCGATCGTCGCCACGGCGAGCGCGATTTCGACGTCGAAAGCGTCGCCGCGATCGGCGATGCGGCGAACCTCGCCGACAATGTCGGAAAGGATGGCTTTGTCCCGGATCGCCGCCAGCGGCGCCTCGACGCTTTGCTCGAGGGCGAGGGCGCGGGCGCGCTCGTCGACGGAGCCGGCGTCGGAGCGAATTCGGTAAGTGGCGACGAGTCTCGATGCGGGCATGGCTATCCGTTGGGCCGGCTCGGCCGGCAAGGGACCTCTACGCCAAGCCCGCGGCCATTGGCAAACGCCGACGGCGGATCGTGGTTTCCAAGGCGCCGACGCGGCTTGAAGGACGAACCATTATATGACATAACAATTTCGGCGCCGCGCCGCTAGGCGACGAGTTGCGCCAAAACCGGCGCGCCCGCATGTCGGCGGCGCGCCGCGAAAGCCCGAGGCGAGGCGAAAGGGAGGAAGGCATGGATCGTCGGCAATTGCTGGTCATGGGCTCGGCTTTCGCGCTGGCCCCGCGCGTCGCCCTGGGCGAGGAATTAAAGCCGCTCAAAATCGGCGTCATGAACGACATGTCGAGCGTCTACGCCGACTACCAGGGGGTGGGCTCCGTCATCGGCGCCAAGCTCGCGGTCGAAGACTATTCGCAAAAGCTCGGCGTACCCGTCGAGATCGTCTCCGCCGATCATCAGAACAAGCCTGACGTCGGCAGCGCCATCGCCCGGCGCTGGTTCGACGAAGACGGCGTCGACGAGATCATGGACCTGCCGAACTCGTCCGTCGCGCTCGCCGTGGTCAATGTCGCGACGGAGAAGAACAAGGCGGTGATCGGCTCCGGCGCCGGCACGTCCGCCCTGACCGGAGCGAAATGCTCGAAAATTTTCATCCATTGGACCTACGACACCTACGCGCTCGGCCACGGCCTCGGCAAGGCGTTGACCGAACAGGGCGGCAAGACCTGGTTCTTCATCACCGCCGATTACGCCTTCGGCAAGGATCTGAAGGATAATTGCGCCGCAGCCGTCGAGGCGGCCGGCGGCAAGGTGCTGGGCGAAGCGCGCCATCCGCTCAACACGTCCGATTTCTCTTCGTACCTCTTGCAGGCCCAGGCGTCGGGCGCCGACGTCGTCGGCCTCGCCAATGCTGGCGGCGATTTGAACACCTGCATCAAGCAGGCCTCGGAGTTCGGGCTGACCAAGAAGCAACGCCTCGCCGGACTGATCCTGAACGTCACCAATATTCCGGCGCTCGGCCTCGACGCCGTGCAGAATTCGACGATCTGCTCGGGCTTCTATTGGGACATGAACGACGGCGCCCGGGCGTTCGCCAAGCGCTTCCAGGCCGCTCATCCGAAGAAGATGATGCCGAACGACATGCATGCCGGCATGTATTCGGCGACCGCGCATCTCATCAAGGCGATGGCGGTGGTCAAGAGCGCGGCCGACGGGCTCAAGCTCGTCGATCAGATGAAGGCCATGCCGACCGACGATCCGCTCTTCGGCAAGGGTTCGATCCGCATCGACGGGCGCAAGCTGCATCCGATGTACCTGCTCGAAGCGAAGACCCCGGCCGAGTCGAAGGGCGAATGGGACTATTTCAAGGTGCTGGCGACGATCAAGCCGGAGGACGCGTTCCGGCCGCTGGACAAGGGCGGGTGTCCGTTCGTGAAGGCGTGATCCCTCGCCCCGCGAAGCGTGGCGAGGGCGACGCGCGCAGCGCGCCGCCTTCCGCCCGCAAGCGGGGAAGGATCGCCTTTCTTGCCCCCGCCGCGCGTTTCA
>DATGLU010000601.1:0-3962 GCA_035294045.1 Roseiarcus sp.
AGCGTCAGGTAAGCGCGGCGAAATCGCGCTCGCGGCCGAGGACGGCCGCGTGGTCTCGGTGCTGAATGGCGGGCTCTTCGCCTTTACGGTCGGCGAGCGCGCGTACCAGATCGCGCGCAAGGGGCTGTTCTCGCCAACCTATGAGCTCCGGCGCGAGGACAGCGTTATCGCCTCGGCGGCGCAGGCGGCCTTCGTCAACCGCTACGCCGTCGAGTGCGCGGGAAAAGCCTGGATGTTGAAGGCGGCAGGCGTCACCGCACGGAAATTTGCCCTGCTCGACGGCAAAATCGCGGTCGGCGCGATTGCGCCGACTTCATTCAACCCGTATCGCGAGACGATCGTCGACCTGCCGGAAGCCATTCCGCTCGAAGCGCAGATTTTCCTGACCTGGATCGTCGCCCGCCATTGGGATCAGGACTGACCCGCTATTCCCGCTTTCCGCGGGAATGGCGGCGCTCACGCCGCGTCGGCGGTGACGCGGTTGCGGCCTTCCGCTTTCGAGCGGTAGAGCGCGCGGTCGGCGCGCTCGTAGAGCGCGTCAGCTTCGGCGTCGCGGCCACGCTCGGCAAGGCCGATCGACACCGTGACCGGGATGGTCCGCCCGGTCTTATCGATGACGAAAGGGGCCTCCTCGATCGAGGCGCGAGCCCGCTCGGCGACTTTGCGCGCCACGTCGAGCGGCACGTTCGGCATGACGACGACGAATTCCTCGCCGCCCATCCGGCAGAGCAGATCGCCGCCGCGAATGATGCGGCGAATGCGGTCGGCGAAGCCTTTCAGTACTTCGTCGCCCGCCTGGTGGCCATAAGTGTCGTTGACCTGCTTGAAGTGATCGATGTCGAGAATCATCAGCGACACCGGCTTATGGCGCGCCTTGGCTTGCTCAAGCGTCGCGGCGAGGTGATTTTCGAGGAAACGGCGATTGTTGAGGCCGGTCAGCGGATCGACGATCGAAAGCTCGATCGAGTGCTGCACCTTCTCGCGCAGGCGATCGGCATAGCGCTTGCCGCGCAGGAGAATGCGGGCGCGGGCGAGCAGTTCGTTGCGGTCGATCGGCCGCGACAGATAGTCGTTGACGCCGAGTTCGAGGCCGCGCAGCACGCGCTCGCGGTCCTCCATTTCGGCGATGACCAGGATCGGCAGATGGCGCGTGCGCTCGAGCGCCCTGATCTGGCTGCAAAACCTCAGCCCGTCGTAATCGGCGAGGCCGAGGCTGACGACGAAAAGGTCGTAATTGTCCTCGGCGGCCTTGAACAAAGCCTCCTGCGCATCGGCTTCGGCGAGAACGTCGTGCCGAGCGCCGAGCGTCTGGCAGATGCGCTCGCGCGAGCTTTCGCGATCGTCCACCAGGAGAATGCGGCCAGGCCGGTCGTCTTCCGCCAAAAGCGCGGCGTTCTCGTCCTCGACGCGCAGAGCCAAGGTCGTATTGGCCCGATTGCGCAATTCGTCGACGACCACTTTGAGGCGGACGAGCGAGCGCACGCGCGCCATCAGCGCGACTTCGTCGATCGGCTTGGTCAGGAAATCGTCGGCGCCCGCTTCGAGGCCGCGCAAGCGGTCCGCCGGCTGATCGAGCGCGGTGATCAGCACCACGGCGAGATGCGCCGTCGCCGGATTGGTCTTGATTCGGCGACAGACTTCGAATCCGTCCATGCCCGGCATCATCACGTCGAGCAGGACGATGTCGCACAAATCCTGCTCGCATTTCTGCAATGCTTCCCGGCCGCTCGACGCGGTGGTCACGTCGAAATATTCGGCCGTCAATTTTGCTTCGAGCAATTTGACGTTCGGCGCGATGTCGTCGACGACGAGAATGCGGGCGGTCATCGTCTCACCGAGGTCCGAGGAAATTGTCCACAGTCTCGAAGAACTTCGCCACCGATATCGGCTTGGAGAGATAAGCCTCGCAACCGCCCTGCCGGATTTTCTCTTCGTCGCCCTTCATCGCGAAAGCGGTCACGGCGATCACCGGGATGGCGCGCAGATCGTCATCGTCCTTCAGCCATTGGGTGACTTGCAGGCCGGACACTTCGGGAAGCTGGATATCCATCAAGATCAGGTCCGGCCGGTGCTTGCGGGCAAGGTCCATCGCCTCGACGCCCTGCCGCGTCTGCAGCACCCGGCAGCCGCGGGTCTCCAAGAGATCGTTGAAGAGCTTCATGTTGAGCTCGTTGTCTTCTACGATCAGAACGGTTTTCGACATCGGCGTTTCCGAGCGCGGCGTTAATTTTTCGCTAAAGCCCATTTACCCCGGGGGCATTGGGTAAGACTATCCCTGAGAAATTTACGAATGGAAAATTGAATCGTGTACACAGGGCCTAAATCGCGATCTTCCACAGACGAGGAGGAGGCGCAAGGCTTAGCCATCGACGCGCTCGCCTGGCTGGCCGAGGATTTGGAGCGGTTGCAGCGTTTTCTGGCTGTTTCGGGGCTTGGTCCGCAAAATTTGCGCTCCGCCGCGTCGGAGCCCGGCTTTCTTGTCGCCGTTCTCGATTATCTGGCCGCCAATGAACACTTGCTGATCGCTTTTGCAACCCACAGAAATGTCGCGCCCGAGTCGCTGATGCGCGGCCGGGAGCTTTTGAGCGGAGGGCGAGCGCAAGACGACGAATGAACGCCGGCCCTTGGATATGTCGCGATTGCGTCAGCAGCTTTTCGAGCGCCGCTGCGGCAGGCCTGCGTTGCTCGCAATGCGGTTCGCCGCGCATTGTCGCCGATCCGGTTCACAATGAATTGACCATCGCGCATATCGATTGCGACGCCTTCTATGCGGCGATCGAGAAGCGCGACAATCCGGCCTTGCGCGATCGTCCGGTGATCGTCGGCGGCGGCGGGCGACGCGGCGTCGTCTCGACCTGCTGCTACATCGCCCGCATTTCCGGCGTGCGCTCAGCCATGCCGATGTATCAAGCGCGCCGACTCTGTCCCGAGGCGACCGTGATCCCGCCCGACATGCGCAAATATGCCGAAGTCGGCCGGCAGATCCGGGCGATGATGCAGCGCCTGACGCCGCTGGTCGAGCCGCTGTCCGTCGACGAGGCCTTTCTTGACCTTTCCGGCTGCCAGAGGCTGCATGGCGCGAGCGCGGCCGCGACGCTGGCGCGCTTCGCCAAGGACGTGGAGAGCAAAGTCGGCGTCACCGTCTCGATTGGCCTCAGCTATTGCAAGTTCCTCGCCAAATTCGCGTCCGATTTGGATAAGCCACGCGGCTTTTCCATCGTCGCGCGCGACCAGGCGCTGGCGCTGCTGGCGCCGCAGCCGATCGGCAGGATTTGGGGCGTCGGCCGGGTCGCCGAGGCGCGGCTCGTCAAGGCGGGATTGCGCACGATCGGCGATGTCCAGCGGCGCGGCGAAACCGAAATGATCCGCGAATGCGGGCCCGACGGCGCCCGGCTCTGGCGCCTCGCCAATGGGATCGACGAGCGCCGCGTCTCGCCGGAGCGCGAGACCAAGAGCATTTCCGCCGAGACGACATTCGATGTCGACATTTCCGACAAGGCGGAGCTCGAGCGCGTGCTGCTCGGGCTCTGCGAGCGAGTCGCGCTGCGGCTGAAGCGCGAGGGGCTTGGCGCGCGGAGCGTGACGCTGAAACTGCGCCTGCCCAATTTCAAGCTGCGCACCCGCGCCCGCTCCGGCGCGCGACCGACGCAGCTCGCGAGCCGCCTCTTCGCCGCCGCGCGCGATCTCCTCGCCCGCGAGGCCGACGGCGCGGCCTTCCGCCTGATCGGCGTCGCCGCCGCCGATTTCGCGCCGGCCGAAGAGGCAGATCGCGGCGACCTCATCGATAAGGATGTCGGCAAGGAAAAAGCGCGCGAGCAGGCGATCGACGCGCTGCGCGAGAAGTTCGGCGCCGCCGCCGTGGTGCGCGCCCCCCTTCTCCCCGCAAAGCGGGGAGAAGGTGTCGAGCGAAGCGAGACGGATGAGCATCTGTGATGGAAGTCAAGGGCGATTTGGCTGCCAGG
>DATGLU010000602.1:0-2126 GCA_035294045.1 Roseiarcus sp.
GCCCCCGGCGGCCCAGGTTTCGGCTTCCGCGGGGGCAAGCGGCGCGGCGCCGCCGCCGGTTTGGGCGGAGTCGGCGTTCCTGTGGCGCAGAAGCTCGAAACGCCCGATCTGGTTTCGGTGCACTTCGTCCGGCCCGTCGGCGAGCCGCAGCAAGCGGGCGGTGGCGAGCGCGGCGGCGAGGAAGTGATCGTTGCTCGTGCCGCCGCCGCCAAAAAGCTGGATCGCCCAATCGATGATGCGTTGCGCGACGTTCGGCGCGACGACCTTGATCATCGCGATTTCCTGCCGCGCCGCCTTGTTGCCAACCGTGTCCATCATATGCGCAGCTTTCAGCGTCAGCAGCCGCGCCTGCTCGATCATGATCCGCGCCTCGGCGATGCGCTCCAGCGTCACCGTCTGCTCGGCAAGCGGCCGGCCAAAGGCGACGCGGCTCTCGGCGCGGCGGCACATGCGCTCGAGCGTCCGCTCGCTGAGGCCGATCAGCCGCATGCAATGATGGATGCGGCCGGGGCCGAGGCGGCCCTGCGCGATTTCGAAGCCGCGCCCCTCGCCGAGCAGGATGTTTTCGGCCGGGACGCGCACGTCGGAGAACGTCACTTCGGACGCCCGATCAGGCACGCCATAAAAGCCGAGCACCGGCAGCGCGCGGCCGACCTTGACGCCCGGCGCGTCCTTCGGGACGAGGATCATCGACTGGCGGCGATGGCGATCCGGATTGCCGGGGTCGGTCTGCCCCATGAAGATGATGATCTTGCAGCGCGGATCAGTGGCGCCGGTCGTGTACCATTTGCGGCCGTTGATCACGTAGCAACCGCCGTCGCGGCGGATCGAGCTTTCGACATTGGCCGCGTCCGACGAGGCGACGTCCGGCTCGGTCATGGCGAAGGCCGAGCGGATCTCGCCGGCGAGGAGCGGCTTCAGCCATGTCTCCTTCTGCGCCTCGGTCCCGTAGCGCAGGATCGTCTCCATATTGCCGGTGTCCGGCGCGCTGCAATTGAACACTTCCGGCGCGAGATGCGAGCGGCCCATGATCTCGCAGAGCGGCGCATAGTCGAGATTGCTCAGACCGCCTTCGGCGGCCGGCAGGAACAGGTTCCAGAGGCCCGCCGCGCGCGCCAGCGGCTTCAGCTCCTCGACGATCGGATAGACGGCCCAGGGGCCGAGGCGCTCGGCCTCCTGATAGAAGCGCCGCTCGTTCGGATAGATGCGCTCGGCCATGAACCGGCGGATGCGGTCGGCCAATTCGGCGCCGCGCGGGCTTTGAGTGAGATTCACAGGATGTGGCCTCCGATCTGTGTCGCCTTTCGACGCCGCGGCGCCACGCCGGCCGCTCGCCGTCAACCCCGCCATAGCGCCTCTGAGGTTGGCGCCAGGGTACGAGCGCACGCGCGGCGCTATGGCGGGTCCTCCGCTTCGCTTCGGCCCTCCGGGTGACTGCGACCGGCCGGCGTGGCTTGTTGGCTACCAAGACATTTTGCTGACGAACCCGGCCGAACGGCCGTTTGGAGCAGCAAAATGTCTTGGTAGCAAAAGGCCATCGACGCGTGAACGAGTCAAGGTTCGCGGAGCGAAGCGTAGCGACCGGCGAAGCCGGCTTGACCTTGACGCGTTCACGCGTCGATGGCAGCGCGGCGCTTGGGATCTGCATCCTTGCACGCGTGTACTGTTCGTAAGTCGCGTCAAAAAGCCGGCAAGCCGCCGCGCCGTCATTGCCGCGCGGTCGTGCCGCCGTCCACGACGAGCACCGTTCCTTGACAATAGCTCGCTTCATCCGAGCCGAGATAAAGGCAGGCGTAAGCCATCTCCTCGGCCGTGCCCGGCCGCTTCATCGGGCAGAGGCGGTCGGCCATGGCGGGATCGTCGAACAGGCCGAGCACCGATTCGACCATCGGCGTCTTGATGAAGCCCGGGGCGATGCAGTTGGTGCGGATGTTGTCGCCGCAATAGGTGATCGCGAGCGAGCGGGTCAGATTGATCGCCGCGCCCTTCGCCGCGGTGTAGGTATGGGCGACCGGCAGGCCCTGAAAGCCTGAAATGCTGGTCACGTTGACGATCGCGCCGCCGCCCTGCTTCTTCATTTGCGGAATGGCGAGTCGGCACATGTGGAAGAGCGAATCGAGATTGAT
>DATGLU010000603.1:0-9859 GCA_035294045.1 Roseiarcus sp.
CGGCGTCAGCGCCAGGCCGACATCGTGGACGCGCGCCCCCGCCGCCATCAGACCCGAGATGAGGGCGTATTTGATCGAGGAGGAATAGCCGCGAAAATCGTGGCCGGTGACGATCTCCGGCTTAACCCCCATCTCGCGCAGCAGCGTCCCGAGCCCTAGGCCCAGCGCCTGCACGCCCATCAGGTTGATCTCTTTTTCGAACAGCCATCGCGCGTCATACTCGCGAAAGCCGGTCGGCTTCACGAGCGGGGCGGACTCGTAGGCGTAGGTGTTGGGACGAAGGTCGGGCAGGGGAGCGGGATACATCAAGACTTCAGGTTGAGGGGGGATCGCCAACTAAGCTGTTTGAACTTCGCGTCTGTCAAGCAGAGGCGTCGTCGTCTTGGCGTTCCGCCAAATCGAAGCTGCGCGAGATTTTGCAAAACGAGTTCTGCAAGCCGGGAGAAGAACCGGAGCGAGCTATTTCGCCATCTCCGTCCAGGGGGATTGTATTGATCGGATTACTTGATCTTGGTTTCTTTTTGGCTGCTATTATTTCGCTCATAATGAGAAAGAAGAATAACTTTGGGCAAGAGATGAGCCCACGCGGCTTTTAAGCCTATGCCACTCACATAGCCAAGCTGAATGCAAACAAATCCGCAAAGTGCGCCCACCCAATGCTGGCTAGGCGCAATGAGGAAATAAATCACTGCCAAAGCGAGCGCCAATAACAGGAATTTAGCGGCCGAAACAAAGTTCGCGAAAATAATTCCGCCCGCATAAAACACGATGGAGAGAGTCAAATTATCCATAAGCCACCCGTATATGGCGCGGCCCAGATTATTGCGGGGCGTTTTCCTGAGAATCAGGGAATATTCTAAAAGTTTCAATCGCGCAAACGACAATGCGCCGGGCGCTTATCGCCCTTCCTTCATCGTTATGCGGGTCGCCTCACAGCTATTATCGGAACGGCGGCGTGCGGTCGACAGCCGGCGGGAGCGCGGCGTATCGATACTTTAGAACAACCTTTCTGTTGACAGTGCAAAGCGTCGACCGGCGAAGTGGCGTCGCGCCCAGTGCGCGAGCAGCCTCTCCACCGTTAGACTCGCGCCTCACGACCATTGCGAGAGGCGGCGCGGGGATGCACGCCAAACCAGAGCGCCGCAAGGACGCCGGAGAGAAAGCCGATCCCCGCCCCCAAAGCCAATGTCGCGCCGGTCCTGGGATAGCTCTTGGCGAGCGGAGGCGCCGCTGTTCCGAGGAGGTGGGCGCTGGCGGCAAAGAGGTTGTCGGTGGGAGCGACGCCCGCTTTGGCGGCGAGCCGACTTACCAAAAATTGCTCGGTCAGCGTTTCTCCGCGCGCTGCTTGGTAAGCGCCGCCGATCCGCGCCTGCCGTATTCTTTCGCGCTCTATGCGGTCGGCGAGATATTCGGCCGCCAGCGCGTTGACAATGCGCGCAGCCAAGTTGGGATTATGCGACCGATAGCTGATCTCGAACACGTAGGACATGCCAAGCCGCAGACATCGCACGCGGTCTACGAAGGCGAAATAGGCCCTTTGGCGATCATTGTACGGCGACCCATCCGACGCGAGAGAATGGACGTAACGGGCGAGCGTTGACCAAAAGCCGTCGCTCCATCGCGAGAGCTCTGGGATTGTCGCCAAACCGAGATTTTCGAACACGGGCCGCAGGAGCCGCTCGGATTTGAGCACCTGGAGTTCGGTCGACGCCTGCTCCGCATCAAGATTGATCTGGTGAAAATGGCGGACGTCCTCGGGGCCGTCATTGGCGATCGCCCGGGGGGCAATGGCGATGTTGACGTGCGCGACATATTGCGCCGGCACGCTCAAGGCGTAAATGAGGGTCGCTGCAACGCAGACGCTCCACCACGCCGCTAAGCGCCAGCGGGCGCGCCAGAGCGTCATCGCAAAAACGTGAAGCCGTTCCGCGCAAACGTCTAGTCCTCTGTCGCCGCTCCACATTCGAACCTATTCCGTTTTCCGCAAGAACGTGCGCGCGTCGTACGGCTTGACCTTTATCGCACCGCAACATAGCCTGAGCAACCATTCGCGTTGTATTGTCGGCGTCGCTTGATCAAAGGCGAAATGCGAGTAGCGATCGTTTGCGGAGTCCTTGGTTGGCTCGCGCTGGTGGGCTCTCCAGCAAGGGCGGCGGGCACGGAAATCTACACTCTGGGTCCCGGCGATCATGTTCAGATTCGGGTCTCCGATTTCCGGTCTGGGCTTGGCGAAGCTTACCAATGGCCTATGTTCTCGCAGCAGAACGAGGATTTCATCGTCGGACCGGACGGTCGCCTCTCCGTGCCCGTCGCAGGTCTCGTTCAAGCGGCCGGGCGGACGACGGCCGATATTGAGAACGACATCGCCAGCCGCCTGCAAGCGCGCGCAGGCTTGACAACTCGGCCCGACACGTCCGTTCAGATCGTCCGTTTTCGGCCATTTTATGTTACAGGCGCGGTCGACAAGCCCGGCGAATACGATTTTCGTCCTGGCTTGACCGTCTTGCAGGCGGTCAGCATTGCCGGCGGACTGCAGCGTCTTACCAGCGATCTTTTGATCGGGCTTGAAAAGGACGCATTAGGCGCGCGCGGCGATTTGCGCGTTCTGGCCGCCGACCGCATTTCGCTGCTCGCGCGTCAAGCGCGCATCGACGCTGAGGCCGAGAATCGCGACGCCATCTCGTTCCCGAAGGAACTGACAGACAGCGGCGACGCAGAGGCGACGCGGGCCATGCGCGAGGAGCAGGTTCTGTTCCAAGCGCAGCAGGATGGGCTCAAAAAGCAAACCACCGCATTGGAGCAGAATAAGAAATACTTGGCTGGCGAGATCGATCAATTGCGGGAAAAGAGCGCAACGATCGCCAAGGGCCTGGCGGCCACGCGGCAGGAATATGACCTTTTCGCGGGGCTCGTGAAGAAAGGCCTGACCGCCGCTCCGCGTCAGCTCGAACTCGAACAGAATCTCGCCCAGATTCAGAGCAACCAACTCGACGTCGAGGTCGCCATTGTGCGCGCAAATGAGGACATAGCGCGCTCCGACCGCGATCTCGCCGATATTGTTGCGAAATATCGGAGCGAAGTGATCCAGGAAGCTCAGGATGTGCGCGTCAAGCTCGACGAGACCAACGAGAAGATTGAAACCGCCCGCCAACTGGTGTGGCAATCGGAGGTGCGCGCGCCGACTTTGCTGAAAGCCAACCTCGACGCGGCCGTTCGTCCAACCTACCGAATCGCAAGGCTGGGGCCGGACGGCAAGACTGAGGAAAAGCCGGCGCGAGAGACCGACCAAGTCAAGCCCGGCGACGTCGTGCGCGTGATCGTCGGTTCCGAGGAGTCCTCCGCATCGCCGGGGCTGGCGGATCAAACCGGCGCGAAAAACTAAGACCGTAACGCGGCTCGGAGGTCTCGCATGTCATGGCCAGCCGCGGTTCTTTGGGCGCTGCTCCCGCCGCTCGTGCTGCTGCGCGGCCCAGCGCTCCTCTACATGACGCTGATCGTCAATGTATTCATGTCGTTGCAAATGCTGCCGGGCGAGGGCGAGGGCGCCAATCTGCTGCCGGTCACGCTTTATGCCGCGGCGCTGGCGGCGAAGGTCTTCCTGACGCCGGGCAATGTGCTGCGCGGCGTCGAGTCGGCGCTTGATCTGCGGCGCATGGGACTATTCACCGCATTCATCGTGTATGCGGTCATCAGCGCCGTGTTGCTGCCACGCATGTTCGCTGGGCTCGTGGAGGTGATCCCGATTTCGGGCGGCAGCTTTGATGGGCCGAGCCTCGTGCAGCCGCGCTCAGGCAACATCACCCAGTCCGGGTATATGCTCGTTTCTTATTCGACCGCGCTCGCTTTGTCAGTCATCGGCTCGCGCGAGGACGTGCGGCGTCACTATCTGAGGGCGCTCGTGGCGACGGCTCTGGCTCTATTTGCGACGGGTCTTCTAGATCTTGCCGCCGATAGGCTCGGTTTTTCCACATTGTTGGACCCTTTCCGCACCGCCAGCTACGAGTTGCTGACCGACGTCGAAACCAATGGCGTGAAACGCGTCGTCGGACTGACGCCGGAGGCGTCGGCGTTCGGCGCTCTCTGCGTGTCTGCCGCCGCCGCGCTGCTCTTGCTGCGTCCGCTCTATCGGCCGGGATGGGAAAGGTTCGCGGCAAACGTCGCGCTTCTCGGAGCTGCAGGCATGGCCATTCTTTCGACGTCGACAACCGCTTACGCTGGCGGCGCGGTGTTGGCCATCGTCTATCTGATCGACCTGATAGGACGGGCGCTGCGCCCGGACGCGATCGGAAGAGAGTCGGCCAAGCTGGAGTTCGTCCTGTTGGCTTCGGCGGCTTTTGCCGCCGTCGCGGTGATCGCGTTCGCGCCCCATGTCATAGCGCCTTTCTTCGACCTCATCGACAAGGTCGTTTTTCAAAAATCCGCGTCGATGTCTTACTACCAGCGCAATCTATGGACTCAGATCGGCTGGGGCGCATTTGTCGACAGCGGCGGCTTGGGCGTCGGTTTCGGTTCGGTTCGGGTTTCGAATTGGGTGGTCGCGATCCTGAGCAGCACCGGCGTGATCGGCGGTTGCCTCATTTTCGGCTTCATCGTGCAAAAGGTCGTCGCGTCTACCCGCGGCGAGACGGCGGAGGTTAAGTGTCTTAAGAAGGGGCTGGGGCTTTGGCTGTTGCCTGTCTTCGCCATGGCTCTGTTCGCTGGCACCATTCCCGATATTGGCGTGATGACGGCGGCGGCCTTGGGCATGTTGTCGACAGCGGCGATTGCCCCCGGCGTTGCGGGCAAACGTGGAGAAGTCTACGGCGCCGCTGCGACTCCTCAAACTTCGGTGAGGCAACGCCGATTCCTTCGAGAGCGGCTCGTCGGTTCGAGCGCTACATCGCCGCGCCAACAAGGGGCTTCGAAAGGCGTTTGACCGAAGGCACAAGCTCTTTGGCGTCGATTTGCTTGAGAGGTTGATTGCGACAATTGGCTTTCGTAAGGCTAGCGAATTTTCGTATCGGTCTCGGACCATTCAAGCGGTGAAACCATAAGAGCGGGGTCAATGACAGCAAGCAGACCAACAATCTGCCGCTGAGAAGGCGGCGTCCTTTCGTAACTCCTGAAAAGGTCATCGGCTGTCGTTGCTTCACGCCTGTGTTTTTGTGAAGTTCGCTGAGAACGGCCTCGTAGGTGGCGTAAGCGCCGACGAAACCTTGCGCCGCTCTATTTTCCCCTACGGGCCGCCTGTGATGAACCGAAACCGCGTCAATAATAGCGCAGGAACGCTGCAGGTTAGGGCAGCAAACGCTCCAAAGCCGGTCGACGCCAGTTTCATATCCCGCAGAAAATAAAGGGACGATCTCGCGCAAGAAGGACGTGTTGAAGAACGGGCACATCATTTCAACATAGTTCACGTAACGAATAACGAAACAAGGATTTGTGACCGTGATTGCGTACGAAAAGTAGCTGTCCGCGGAGAGGCTGGGCTGCCACACCGTTAAATTGAATTTTCTCCCCAGGTCAAAGCTTGCGTTCAACCCCGAGGCGTCGCACTCAATATCGTCGTCTAATAAGGCGATATATCGGTATTGCTCCAGTATGTCCGGATGAGTGACGAATAATTTATGCCAGCCGGCGACTTTCCGGCCCGGAATCATAATATACCGATCCCCGCAAGAGGCGGCATCCTGTGGAATGTCCTCATAGGCGACAACAAGCAAATCAAAGTTTGTGTTTCGGTCTGCTACCCACATTGGATGCTTCGAGTTTTTTCCAGCACGGACAATGACAGCATTGTCTTTCAAAGCGTCCTCACTACGGATGTCAGTTACTTTTTGGCGAACGCCCACACCATGACCGGATATTCCGGCTCGTTCTTCAAGGAGCCGAAAAAGCCGCGTTTGCGCCAGCGGGTGAGATTTCCTTTCAGGCATGCGCGGTTGCCCCACGAGCCGGTTTGGATATTTCCGGCGGAAAAGCCGCATTCCTGCAGAAGATAGTTCAAGCCGTCCTCGGTCCAGCGCGAACAATCGATCGGAACCCGATGCACGCGGACGAGGAAGGGCGTCGCGATAATGAAGGTTCCGCCCGGTTTAAGCATGTCATAGACATTCCGCCCGGCCCGATAGGGCCATTTCAGATGCTCGAACACTTGATCGGCGATGACGAGATCAAATTGCCGCGGCAGAATTTCGGCGCAAACGTCAAAAGCCGGATATGCGGTGGATTCATAACTGCGGAAGCGGAACACGCGGCTCCACTGATTCCCACCTGAGATCTCAAGCGCATCGAGCGTCTCAGGCTTAAGGGATTCGATATGGCGGAACGCCTCGCGATACATGACTGTACGCAGCCAGTCGGTCGTATCATAGCCCGTAAAGCGAATAACGCGACGCAAGCGCTCCCAGAGAGCGGGGCGCTTCCAAGCTTCGTCGAGCAAATAGGCGATCGGGCTCATGCTAAATCCCATGGCGCGCGTCGCGCCTCAAATCGTACGTCTTTTCGTCCCGGTTTGCCTGAAGCTGGCAAGCGCCGACTTCGCTGTTTCGATATCGGAGGCAAGCGTGCGACGCTGCAGCAGCGCGAGCGCGGCAATATAAACCAGGCCGCCGCCGCCCCAGGCTAGCGCGAGTAGCCAGGCGCTTGGTTCGGCCGCACGCAAAAGCGCGAATGCGGCCGTACCTGCAAGCGCGGACGCCAGGATCGGCGATGCGGCCGCGCCGAGCAATCGGCGCGCGCCGCCGGGATAACCGGTCGTTGAAAACATCGCCAGCGAAAAAAGCGCGAGCGCGAGGCCGACGCCGAGCGCGACACCGGCCTGGCCGACCAGCGGCCCGGCGGCCACGGCGGCGATCCGGCCAACGGCTAAAAACAGCGACTGCCAGAACAATAGCCAACCACGCCCTTTGGCGAGCAGCACCGCACTGGTTTGGCCGCTCACGACGCCAAGCGCATAGAAGGGAATCAAAAGCCGCAGCAGATCGCCGGCATAGGACCATTTGGGTCCTAGCATCAATTCGAGAATTTGCGTCGCGGAGACTGACAAGAGCGCCGCGATGGGAAAAACCAGGCTGGACAGCAAGCGTACGAGGTTGACGTGCATCCGAAGTAGCCGATCGGGCTTCTCGCGCAGCGCGAATGCGTAAAGCGCCGCCCAGACAGGTCCCGACGCCGCCTCGCAGATGAAGCGGGGCGCCTGATTGGCGAAGGCGTAGACGCCGAGCCCCGCCGCCCCGAACGCGCGGCCATAGAGCACATTCTCGATCATCCGGCCAAAAAAGTCGGACATCTTCACGCCGAGCAGCGCGCTGCCGATCGACAGATGGTTCGAAAGTGCGGAAAGCTGGAAGCGCCATTGCGGCCGCACAAAGGCGGTCGCATTGAGGATGATCGCGCGCAGCGTGTGATAGGTCACGTATTGCGCCGCAAGGCTCTTGGCGCCGAAACCGGAGAGCGCGAGAGCCACGGCGACGCTCGCGCCGAGCAAGGTCGAGACGACGTCGGCCGCCGCGAACACCGTCAGCCGCGCCTCGCGCGTGAGCCTTGCGCTCGGCAGCGCCGCCATAGAAATCATGAGCAGGCTGATCGACAAAATACACATGAGGCTGCTGACTCGCGGCTCATGCGACAGCGCCGCAAGCGCGAAGCCCCAGCCCATCGCGACCGCCGCCAGCACGAAACCGACAGCCAGAACCAGCCAAAAGCCGGTCGACCAGACCAGGACCGATTCGAGCGGTTCGCGCGCGAGCGAAGCCGCCAGGCCGCCATCGGCGAGGATCATGCAGAACGAGACCATCGGCAAAGCCAGCGCGTAAAGGCCGAATTCGCCCGGCCCCAACAGATGCGCCATCAGCGGCAGCATGACGAGCTGCACGCCAATCTTAAGCACATTGGCGCCGCCGCCGGCGAGGGCGTTGACGGCGAGCCGCCGCCCGCCGCTTGCGATTGGCGCTGGGTGGATTGTCGCTTCGGCGGCCGCCGACGGAGACCTGCCCATGATCCTTGTCCAATCTACACGCGAGCGGCGGGCGCGCGCTCGCGCGTGCTCCGAAAGCCCGTTCGCCCTATCCGGGTCACAGTCATGTCTCAATACGATTGAACCTCGATATGACACGCAAGGACGGCAAGTCTTTGTCCAACGGCTTCGACGCGACCGGGCGAGATATTCGTGTTTTCGTGCATCTGGCCCACGACAAGGACGCAGACGCCTGGCGCGCAGCCAAAACGGCGGGGCGATTGGTGGGCGTCAATGAAGATACGCCCTATGGCTACGGCCGCGCCGAGCGCATGGGCTGCGCCGTCGTATTTTCGCGTTCGCATCCAGAAACCGTCGCCGGAGCTTTCTTGCGGATCGCGGCGCGGGTCGCGCTCGGTTTCGATCTTCTGCATGCATGGCGGCAGCGCGCGGCGATCGCAGGCGCTGATGTCGTGTGGACGCATACGGAGTCGCAATATCTCGCAGTGGCGGCGGTTGCGCGCGCGATTGGCGCGCGGCCGCGCCTGATCGGCCAGACCGTCTGGCTCATGGATCGCTGGCCGTCGTTGAGCTTCGTGCATCGGGCGCTGTTCCGGCGCCTGGCGCGCGACATTGACGTGCTGACCTTCCATTCCCCGCTCAACTTGAAATGCGCGGAGAGGACATTTCCCGGCCAGAGGCTCGAACTCGTGCGTTTCGGCGTCCCCGCCGAGCGGACGGCGACGCCGCGACGGCGCGAAGGGCGGCCGATCCGCGTTCTCGCGCTTGGCAATGACAGCCATCGCGACTGGCCCTGTCTGATCGAGGCGGTCGCCGAGGCGCCGGACATGAACCTGCGTATCCTCTCGCGCGCCGTTCCGAGACGGCTGGCGCGCGGGATTCGCAATATCGAAATCGGTCTCGCGCGTAATCAAGACGAGCTTATCGCCGCCTTCCGCGAGGCGACCGTCGTCTGTACCCCGCTGAAGCCAAACCTGCACGCGAGCGGGATTACGGTGATCCAGGAGGCGGTGCTGGCTGGCGTCCCGGTGGTGGCGACGGACACAGGCGGCCTCGACGCCTATTTCGCCCGCGACGAAATCACCTTCGTCCGCCCCAGCGACGCCGTCGCCCTGCGCGCCGCCCTGCGTGATCTTGCCGCCGATCCTGATGCAGCGTTGGCGCAAGCTCAACGCGCTCAGGCTCGGATGAGGCGGGGAGAGCTCGGCGCGGAAGCCTATATCCGCAGACATGTCGAACTCAGCCGGGAGATATTGACGCTATGACCGTTTGGCGCGCCCAAGCCCTCCTCGTCGTCCTCGCCGCCTCGACTACGGGCGCGGCCGCCGACGAGCGGCTCGATTTTTGCGACTTCAAGCCCGTAATGAACGAGGATTTCGCGAATTTCCTCGTCTCGCCGCGCGTCCTCAACGGCGCGCGCTGGACCGCGCATACGCCTTGGAACGGCGATTTCGGCGACGCGCGCTTTACCGACCCCGGTCCAGACGGTCCGTTCGCGGTAAAGGACGGCGAGCTCAACATCACCGCGCGGCGCGGCGCTGACGGCCGGTGGCGCTCCGGCCTCCTCGCCGCCGCCGACGCCTCCGGCGCCGGGACGGGCGTCGAGTATGGGTATTTCGAGGCGCGGATGCGCTTTCCGCCCGGCCCGGGAACGTGGCCCGCTTTCTGGCTGGCGACGCTCAAGCCCGCGAAGGATCCATCGCCCGGCGTCGAAATCGACGCTGTCGAGTATTACGGCCATGCCGACGCCGCTTTTTCGAGCGCTCTGCACGTCTGGTACAAAGGCGCCGACAAGGCCAAGTCGCGGCATATCGTCCACAAGACGGCCGTCGAGCCGGGCTCTCTCGTGTCCGGCTTCCACGACTACGGCGTACGCGTCGCGCCGAACGAGATCATCTATTA
>DATGLU010000604.1:0-2544 GCA_035294045.1 Roseiarcus sp.
GCCCCTTCGAGCCTGGCCGGATCGACGCGGCCCGTATCGTGCAGGTCGGCGTAGATGGAGAGCGGCTTGGCGACGCCGATCGCATAGGACAATTGGATCGTGCAGCGGTCCGCGAGATCGGCGGCGATGACGTTCTTGGCGAGATAGCGCGCCGCATAGGCGGCCGAGCGGTCGACCTTGGTCGGGTCCTTGCCGGAAAACGCGCCGCCGCCATGGGGCGCCGCGCCGCCATAAGTGTCGACGATGATCTTGCGGCCGGTGAGGCCGCAATCGCCGTCCGGGCCGCCGATGAAAAACTTGCCCGTCGGGTTGACATGCCAGGCCGTCTTGCCGGTGATCCAGCCGGCCGGCAGCGCCTTTTCGACATAAGGCCGGACGATCTCACGGACATCGTCCGAGGTCAGCGATTCGTCGACATGCTGATGGGAGACGACGATCTGCGTCGCCTCGACCGGCGCGCCGTTCTCGTAGCGCAGGGTCACCTGGCTCTTGGCGTCCGGCCCGAGCTTCTTTTCCTTGCCGGAGCGGCGCGCCTCCGAGAGGACGTGAAGAATCTTATGTGCGTAGAAGAGCGGCGCCGGCATGAGCTCCGGCGTCTCGCGGCAGGCATGGCCGAACATGATGCCCTGGTCGCCCGCCCCTTCATCCTTGTTGCCGGACGCGTCGACGCCCTGAGCGATGTCGGCCGATTGCTTGTGCAGCAGGACTTCGACCCTGGCGTTGCGCCAATGGAAGCCTTCCTGCTCGTAGCCGATATCCTTGATCGCGTCGCGCGCCGCCTGCTCGATCGCCGCCTGCGGCAATTCGGGGCCGCGCGTCTCGCCAGCGATAATCACCCGGTTGGTCGTCGCCATCGTCTCGCAGGCGACGCGGATTTGATAGGGATCGATTCCCGCCTTGACGCCTTCGCGGAAATAGAGGTCGACGATCTCGTCGGAAATCCGATCGCAGACTTTGTCGGGATGGCCTTCGGAGACTGATTCGCTCGTGAACAGGTAATTTTTGCGGGTCACCGGTCAAGTCTCCGTGCGCGGGGATGATGTCTTGATTGCCGCGACGGGCCGCCTCAGCTTGCCCCAACAAGCCTCCTTCACGCGTTCCGGCGCCGCAGGCCGCCCTAATGACAGCCGCCGTTCGTCAGGTCAAGCGATTCCCGCAAAAGCGTTCGATATAGCGAACGAGCCCGCTATGCGGCGCCGCCCTGTCGGGGCGGATTGTTGTCGCCGAGATTGCGCGCCAGGAGGACGACGAAGTCGAGCACGCCCTTGCGGATTTTAGCGTCGCGGATGCTCGAAAAGGCGCGGTTCAGTTCGACCCCTTCGGCGGTCGACAGGAACTCGACGACGTAGGAGCCGCTGGCCGGCTCGGCGAAGCCGGGCGCGCCGCCGCGCGGCGAAGCGTCTTCGAGGAAGAAGGAGGGCTGCACGTTGAGCACGCGGGCGATCTGTTTCAGCGTGCTGGCGCTGATCCGGTTGGAGCCCTTTTCGTATTTCTGGATTTGCTGAAAGGTGACCCCCAGCGCGTCGCCGAGCTTCTCCTGGCTCATCCCGACCAGCATGCGCTGCATGCGCAAGCGCGCGCCGACCTGCTGATCGATGGGGTTGGGAGCTTTTTTCATGCCGGCGAATCCCTCGAGCCGTTTCCTTTAAAGGTCACAGCCGCTAAGCCGCGCGCCGACGGGGCAGCTCCTGAAATGTCGGCAAGGCTCGTTTTACGTGTAATGGGCCGGCCGCCGCAAGTCTTTGCCGGCCGCCGTCTACAGGCGCTTCCGAGGTAGACCGCGCAAGGCGAAACAAAAGATGAGGCCGAGGAGGAGGAGCGCCGCCGGGCCGAGCGCGCCGTAACGCGCATAGATCGTCGGCGGGCGGGCCATGGGCAACGCCGAATCGAGCACGCCGTCGCCGCCAAGCGGCAATTCGGCGATCGTCCGGCCGAGCCCGTCGACCACCGCGGAAATGCCGGAATTTGCGTCGCGCACCAGCGGCAGGCCTTGCTCGATGGCGCGCAGCCGGGCCTGCGCGAAATGCTGGTAGGGCCCTGCCGTGCGGCCAAACCAGATGTCGTCGGTCAGATTGAGGATGAAAGCGGCGCGCTCGCGCCGCCCGAACAGATCGCCCAGCTCATCAGGGAAGATCGCCTCGTAGCAGACCATCGGCCAGGCGGCGGGCAGGCCCGGCGCGCGCAGCAACCGCTCGCCCGTCCCCGGATCGAAGCCGCCCGGCGCGTAGCGCACGAATTGACTGAAGCCGAGCTTTTCCAGCACGCCGCGCAGCGGCAGATATTCGCCGAACGGCACCAGGCGGACCTTGTCGTAATGATCGAGCAATTCGCCACGGCGATCGATGACTTGGATGGAATTGAAGTAGCGCGGCCGCCCGTCATCGGGGCCGCGCTCGGCGCGCGCCGCGCCGGTGATCAGGGTCGTACCGCCATGGAGCAAGCTGGCGATCTGGTTCAGCGCGACCGGATCGCGCGCCAGGAGGAACGGGAAAGCCGATTCGGGCCAGATCAGATGGGTCACATCGGCGACGCCCATCGAAGTCG